>CAMBSA010000001.1 GCA_945869935.1 Bordetella parapertussis
GCGCTGGAGCTCGCTGCGCGAGCTGGTCTGAAGACGATGACAGTACCCGCTTACGAGGACATCATGAGCGGGAAGGTTACGATGTCGCAGTTGCGCGAGGTTGAACTTGATGACCTTCTCGGCCGCGATCCGGTAACGCTCGATGACACCGGCCTTGAGGTTTGGCTGGCTGGAAAGGTCGTCGCGATCACTGGCGCAGGTGGATCGATCGGATCAGAGCTTTGCCGCCAGATTGCCCGGTTCGGACCGGCGAAGCTTGTGCTGATTGAATCCAGCGAATTTGCGCTATTCACAATCGTGGAAGAATTTTCGCACCGCTTACCTGCCCAAACGATCGTTCCTCTGATCGCCGATATAAAGAATTCCGCCCGGATGAGCGAGATCTTTACGCGCTACCGTCCCGGAGCCGTTTTTCATGCTGCTGCCTATAAGCACGTTCCCCTGATGGAGCTCGAGAACGCGTGGGAGGCGGTTCAGAACAATGTCGTTGGAACTTTGGTCTGTGCGCAAGCATCGTGTTCCGCATCGGTAGAGAAGTTTGTTCTTGTTTCAACGGATAAGGCTGTGAATCCCACCAATGTAATGGGTGCGACGAAGCGACTTGCCGAACTCGTATGTCTTGCCTCGGGAACTGAGGCCACCCGGTTTGTCACGGTTCGATTTGGAAACGTCTTGGGATCTACAGGAAGTGTTATTCCGACGTTTCGCGAGCAAATTGCGAGGGGCGGGCCGTTAAAAGTAACCCACCCTGATATTGAGCGCTACTTCATGTCGATTACCGAGGCCGCGCAACTTGTGCTGCAGGCTGGACTCATGGGAACTGGAAACGAAATTTTCGTGCTCGACATGGGGGAGCCGGTGCGCATAGTGGACTTGGCGCGGGACATGATCCGGCTTTCCGGGTTTTCTGAAAGCGATATTCGTATTGAATTTTCCGGACTTCGCCCCGGTGAAAAGCTTTTCGAGGAGCCTCTGTCGGATAGTGAGCACGCAAGCAATACCCTTCATCCCAAGTTGCGCATTGCCCGGGCCTCTGGCGCACTTGAACGGGAAAGATTCGAAGAGTTGCTAAACTGGCTTTCCAAGCCCGCGTCCAGGTCTGTGAAAATGGACCTGCAGCGCTTTGTCCCCGAATATCAACCTTCGGATCCATAGCTTCGCCCCGGGCCGATAATCCTCCCGTAGGCGCGCAAGACGTCCTCTACCGATACGTCGGACACATCCCTGCTTGGCGGCTGCAAGATCTCAGACGGCACTCCCCAAGGTCTCCATCTCGAGGGGGCCGAATCGCCAAATAGCGCAATTACCGGCTTCCCCAGACCTGCAGCAAGGTGCATCGCCCCACCGTCGGCTCCAATGAAAAGGTCAGAAAGCGCGATTGCCCCCATAAGTGCGCTGACCGACTCAGTCGCATAAGCCACATGCTCAGATTCGCCTATCAAAGCCGAAACTGACAGCGCCTTGTCATCATCGCCGGGGTGCCGAGCGTTCGCCTGTTCGCCGGGCGACCACAGCAGCATTACGCGGCAACCGAATTTCCCTGATAGCAATCGAGCCATTTCCGAGAATCTCGATGCTGACCAGCGTTGAGACGGCTTTCGCGCCGAAATGTGTAATGCAACCAGTGGGCCTGATCCACGAAGTCCGCCAACAGCCCTTCGCGCTTGATCGAGCGCGGTACCGGTTGCTGAAATCAACGTCGCCGGTGGCTTGCCAAGGACACCCAACGGTGTCAAAAGGCGAAAGACATCCTCAACTTCATGCAATAGCGCGCCATCACCGTATGGCACGGGAATATCAATTCCCCGAGAGGGCCCGCCATCTGAGAATCCCACAACTTTTGCAACTCCCGCCAGCTGAACAAGGCGCACCGAGTTCTTCTGATATCCCGGACCGGCAAGAATCGCATAATCAAATTTCCATTGGCGCAATTCTCGGAACAAGCGCCAACGATCACCGTAATTGGCAAGCAACGATGTTTTCTCGTCGCGGTGCTTCGCCTTTTCATATGCGAACACCTTGTCGACGACTGGATGATTCTCAAGCACGTCTCTGTTGTAGGTGTTGACCAACGCCGCAAGGAGGCTATTCGGATACCGACTCCGCAGGGCTGTAAACATCGGCGTCGTACAAACCAGATCGCCTATGTTGTCCCTCCTGACCACGAGTACTCTGGGATCTGCCAAGCCGGTCAGCCTCTGGCCACAGACAACAAAAGTGCCTTCAGCCGCTCTCCTCGTGCAGCCCACGTGTACTTAGCCGCCAATTCAAAGGCTCTGCATCCCATTACAGCAGCACGCGACGAGTCCGACGAAATCTCGGCTATCGCCTTCGCAAGGCTCTTTGGATCGCCGGGTGTCGCCCATTGAGCAGTATCTTCGTCGAGAATCTCCCTGAGCGGTGCCAAATCGCTGGTCACGATTGCGCATCCGCTGGAAAGATACTCAAAAAGCTTAATCGGCGAGGTATATGCGCTATCCGGTTCATCCCGATTTGGAAGCACCGCGATGCAATGACTATCCAGTCGATTCATCACTTCTGCGTGGGGAAGTCGCCCGCTGAACTTGAATTCCGCGCCAGCAGCCGGCACTCCTTCCTTGAGCTTTTCGATTCGATCAGCATCACCGCCGATTATTTCAATGTGAAAACCTGCCAACCACTCACCCGCCGCTATCAAATCGTCAACACCCTTCCAAGGAAACAAGCTCCCCGCATACACGACGCGACGTTGCACCGTAGACCAGTCTTTTTCAGGGCGCTCGCTCTTCCTGTCAACTCCGTTCGGAATTACTTCCAGCCTTAGCGCTGGACCGTATAGCTCCACTAGGCGCCTTGCGGTCGCATTCGAATTCGTCACAATTGCAGCTGCGTTTCTGATGACAACGGACTCTTCCCTGGCCCTATGCTGGCGCTTCCTGAACGGTGCTGTATCCGCGAATACTTCGTGGGCTTCGTAGACAAGCGGCGCTTTCGCATCACTTTCAAGATAGCGGGCTGCAAATTTCAGATGTCGCGTAAACACCGCAGCAAACGGCGGCAGCGCATTTGCCGCACGCATGGCCCTGCGAAAAAAGAATTGGTTCGAAGCGATCCAGCAGAATGGCCAGGGCATTGAGCGGGAAATTAGGACAGCTGATAGGTTATCCGGCCGAATCTGCCCGTAGTACGAAAAAGGATCGGCTTCCCCTTTCTCATGCATCAGTACGACGTCGATACCAGAGTTCGCAATCGCTTTGGCGGTTCGGATTACCTGGAGGCTTCGTGCCTTGGCGATGGGTAAAGCCTCAGGAAAGGCGTAGAGGATCCGCATTTAGAACCCCGGTGCAACGTCGATTACTTATCCGACTTGAGACGGCGGCGGTATTTTCTCTTCGCCTCGAAATACCGCAACCCACTTTGGATCCATCGCTTCAGAATCAAAAAGCGATGCTTCTTCAAGAACGCCAGTGCCTCGATCGCCACGTTCCGCCTGTCTCCGGAAAGACCTTCCGGAGCCATGCGCACCATCGGTACAGAAATGATGTCCAAGGTTACCGAACGTTGCCCGAGAAGCCGAAACCACATTTCGCCGTCATTGGCGAGTTTGAACTTCAAATCGAGACCACCAATATTTCTAAGTTCATCAACCCGGAAAATCGTTGCAGGAATGCATAGCCACGTAAAGACAGGGGGCCAGAGAAACGGCAGTGCCGGCCTTCGCGAGGAATCGCCGTTGCCGTCGATGATCGAGTAAGTGACGACTTTCGCGGTCGTTTTCGCGAGCATTTCGGTCAACAATACGAGATCAAAGTCGTCGACAAGAACGTCGCCACTATTCAAGAACCAAACCCAGGGTTCGGATACCATCGCCAGCGCACGGTTGATTGCATCAGCCGTTCCCTTGGGCTCGGACCAATGAATAGCAATCTCCGGGAATTTATCTGCGATCGATTTTGCTTCTTCCGTGAACAAGCCGGTACTTCCATCCAGAACGATATGTCTGATTGGATAGACCTCACGTAACCGCTGTGTGCTTCTCAGGGTAAGCAACAGACCCGTGCTGTCATCCTTGCACAACGTAACAATACATAACGATGGCCGCGTATAAGGCTGCTCAGGAGCCAGCCTGGTTATGCGCCCATCATTCATGCTTCGTTGGCCCCTCAGCCCACCACGACCCAACTGCCAAACAGTCTACGCGGCCTTCAGACAGAGCCCGAATCGCCTCATTCGGCGCGCAAACGATAGGCTCCTCGTGAACGTTGAAACTGGTGTTCAAAACCAAAGGAATTCCCGAGAGTCGCTCATATTCTGAGATCAAACTGTGATATTTCGGATTTACGGCCTGCCTGACTAGCTGGGGTCTAGCCGTGCCATCCACATGTACCACTGCCGGGATACGGTCACGCCATTCTTTACGAACGTCGAACGTGATCGTCATGAATTCCGCGGTATGACGCGCCTTCTCAACACCTTCGAACACAGTAGCGGCTTTTTCAGCGAGGACACTAGGCGCGAACGGCATGAACTCCGACCGGTCCAACCGCTGATTCAGCCAGTCATTGATTTTTGCTTCGGTAGGTCTAGCCAGCATTGATCTGTTACCGAGTGCGCGTGGCCCGAACTCCATCCGTCCCTGGAACCAACCCAAAATTTTCCCACTGTGAATCGCCGCCGCAGCGCGCTCGATCAACTCATCGTCGCACAGATGCACTGCTTGAACGCCCGCCGCATCAAGGCAGCGACGAATTTCTTCATCGCTATACTCTGGCCCCCAGTAGACATGATCGAGACGGCCGGCCCCTTTTAGGGCCGTAGGATCGGCCCTCACGAGATCAAGCAAAGCTGCACCGACAGCGTTTCCCGTATCACTCATTGCCGGAAAAACAAAAATGCTCTCGACGCTGCCAAGCGCCGCGATCCGCTGATTAAGCTTTACATTCGCAAAGACGCCCCCGTTCAATGCGATATGGCGCTCTCCAGTTTCGTCGAGGAATCGCCTGATCAAATCAATCACCGAATCCTCAAGGACTTGTTGAGCGGCAGCCGCAACATCCTCCCGGGCTACGCCGACGGAAGCCTGTTTCAGAAACTCGAAACGCGCGTCCTCCGGGTCCTCTTCGCCCTCGAAATCCGATTTGAACGTTGCTCCATCCGCATGCACCGCGAGTGCTTTTCGGAAAACGGATGTCAGAAAATTTGCGTTCCCGAGTGCAGCAAGACCTACAATTTTCCCCTCGTGACGCAATGGCTGAAATCCGAGCAGTCTTGTTATGTGGCTATAGAAGTGGCCTGGAGAGGCACCGAGTGCATTGGTCACATACTTCCGTGAATACTGCCCGTTCACCCAGGTGCCCGAGGTGTGAGAGACGTTGCCGTCGCCGTTTCCGTCTATGGTCACTACCGCGCATCGGGAAAACCCTGAGTAGTAGGCTGCAGCCATCGCGTGGGAGTCGTGATGATCGTAGAAATTCGCACTCGCTCCAGGAAACCGCTGCTCATTCAGAAATCGGTCGGCTAAGAAGTGATCTTCGAAGCGCTTTCCTCGTGCCTGAAGACGCTCAATGAATCCGGATAGCAGCATCTGGGAAGGATCGCGATTACTCCACCTGCGTCTGAGTCGAACCAGACGCCGCTCGAGTTCCTTCCCAAGCGACTCGCGTCGGAAATAATGCTCCGGGAAAAAAGTCAGCAGAAGCGCGAGCCGATCGATGTCATGCCGTCCTTTTCCCGCTATTCGAAGGACTTCGTCTATCGCTTCGCTCGAAAGACGTCCGCCGTCGTTCTTAATCCGCGATAACCGTTCGTTGGAAATTGCCGCGAGCATCCTGCCGTCTTCGAGCAATGCCGCGGACGCTTCGTGCCCGGTGTGCAATCCCAGAGTCAATGTCATCGTCTATTTCGTATTCGAGGCGGGCTTGAAGCAGTCCAGCAGATCCCGTGAGACGCGATCTTGGGAGAATTCAAGGGCGAGGTGGCGTCCGGCCACTGACCACACGGACCGCGAAGTGACAGAGGAAAGCGCCGAAATTATAGCATCGGCCAGTTCCGACACCTCCCCTTTGGCGACTACTCTGCCCGCACCAGCACGCCGGATCCAGTCCGCAATTCCGGCGCCATCACTGCAGATCGAAGGGGTTCCAACGGCTGCGGCCTCCACAGTTGCCATGTTCAGGCTTTCGCATAACGAAGGATTGACATGAAGGTCCGCGGCGGCGAGATAGTCGAATACCGCGTTCGTCCCGAGTTCCCCGACGACGACGACGTTGGAAAGCAAGTCAAGCCTAGAGAGCGTCGGCAATATTTCTTCTTCCAGCCACCGTGACTTTGGCCCACAGAGCATCCAACGCGCCTGCGGAATCTTGGCCAGTACCCGTTGCCAGGCCTTCACAAGGATCTGAAGCCCCTTTCCCTTCTGATTCCCTCCCAACGTGATAATCACGGACTCCGCGTCCGTGATTCCGTGTTGTGCCCGTATCTTGGCGGATATAACTCCGCGCTGACGGAATACGCCGTCAAGATACGACATGTCAAATACGAGATGACTGGGTATTACGCGGATATGCGCGTCACTCGCACCGTCGTCGAGAAGTCTGCGGCGCATCAGCGGCGAAACCGGACGCAATATGTCCGGAATCCGGACTGACGAACGGATCAACCAGTCGGTCAATCGAGTTCGCCTTTTCCCAACCTCGGCTTCTGGACAGTCGAGAATGTCGCCCCCGATATAGCTGACCACAAACCTCTGATGCATCCCACCCATGCGCCGCAGAAACGCTGCAGGTACAGCATAGGAGAATCCGTCGCTCGCAACCACAATGTCCGGCGAAAATCTTGCGATCGCCGAACGGATGATCAGCATTCGGTGCGCGAGATTTCTCCCTTCGAATGATTTCTTGAAAAATCTGTCTACTGGCCACGTCACAAGCTTTTCAAGACCACGGCCGGGGTCGTACCAAAGCGTGGTGATGGCGTCATCGACAATCGCGTAGTGATCGGTGACCCACCTCGCGGGCCCTGTTCCGGTACGGGATTCCTCGAGCACAAACACGTCGTGTCCCAGCGATACAAACTTCCTCAGTAAAGGGTACTCACCTGACCACGACTTTGGATGCAGATAGAGAATTTTCATCGGGGCAATTCAGAACCCAAGCCGGTCAAATGCTGTCTGAACTCTGATTCGGAAACTTCGCTCGGAAAATCGATCAAGATGTTCAGTGGCTTTTCTAGTATCCAGTCGCGGCAATTCGCCGCTAACTATTCGGCCAAGCATGGAATCAAATGACGCACCACGGTCCCGGCGAGGATCTCGAAACATGTAGCCTGTCTCGTTGGCGAAAACAGTCTCCGAAAACGGGGGGGCGTCCACAGCCAGCACTGCCGTACCGGCCTTTTGCGCCTCGATGAGATTCAGGCCCATCGCCTCCTTCTCCGGCAAGCCCGAAAGCACGTAATCGAGTACCGGATATACGGACGCCACGTCTGGCTGATGGCCCCAATACCTCACCCTATTGCCTATCATCACAAGCGACTTCTTCAGATCCCGTACCGTGCCATAGCCGCCGGCTCCGAATATCTCGAGGTTGACTGTCGCATGCCTACCGATGATCGCTGCGAGAATGGAGAACATCTCCGGAAACTGCTTGATGGGCGTAAGTCTTGATACAACACCGATCGACAACCCCGTCTTTCGAACGAATTCCCGTCGACGCCGAAATGGCTCCACCCAAGGCTCGATCGTACCGAGTACCCGGTCCCTAACTTTTCTTCGATCCCAGTCGTAACAACTGCGTTCCCGCAAGTACCCGACACCGACCGCACGGGGTTTCAGGTCTGCCACCCCATATAACGGGTCCGGATACATTGACACATATCCCTTCGCGAGCGCGCTCGCGATTACGTGACGGGAAACGCCAAGAAGGTTGTGGTAATACCGGAATCCCGCAGGATTTCGTTCATACAAGGGCATGTGGACCAACCCGACCAATCGATGCCTCTCGCTGATCCGATGCGCGAACGCCCCGCTGAGAGCAGTATGCGTGACCACCAGCGCCGGGGCTGGCGGGAGGTTCTTCCAGATATCGTCTTCTTCACTGATTCGGACGATCCGGATTCCGCGAATATCCATTCCCGACCAGAAGGTGGCCGCTTCGTGAACGAACAGTACGACGCTCCAACCGATTGAAACAAGTGCGTCGGAGAAGAACCGGGTGAAAACCTCCCCTCCACCGAACGTTGTCTGCAGGTTTACCTGATAGCAGCATCGCGGCACGTTCTACGACCCTAGATCGGAACGTGGAAGCGCTCTACCCAAAGCGCAAGCACGAGAAGAGGCCAAAGCCGCGAGGTATGACTGGCAGTTCCACTAAGGTGCTGATCGACATAGCTGTCTATGCGATCCTGCCGAAACCAGGAACCCAATGTCTTTCGCGTACTCAAAGTTTCCCTCACCATCGGGGCCAGATCACCCTGCAGCCAGCCCCCCAGCGGTACCGAGAATCCTTTTTTGGGCCGATCCATGAACCCTTCCGGCAACCAATCCGAAAAAGCTTCTTTGAGAATGTGTTTTTGCCGGCCAGCCGTCGTCATTTTGTATTTGCCCGGAAGCGCCGCCGCGAACTCAATCAATTTGTGATCCAGAAATGGTGATCGGCATTCAAGCCCGTTGGCCATGCTCGTGACATCAACCTTGAAAAGGATGTCCTCCGGCAAATAAGTCGTCAGATCAAGGTAAAGATAACGATTCAGGACATCGGACCCGCCACGACCAAAGTGGGACGTGAGATACGCGTCTGTATGAGAGGCGCCGATACGCTCGGCGAGTTCAGGTTTGATCAAAGCGGATTTTTCAGAATCGGTGACAAACGCCAGTAAATGCTTGTAACGCCCGATGCCTTCCATTGACAGGATTTCATCTGCACGGGACGCGGGAAAACCGCGGTGCCTGCGCCGAACCAAGTCCTCAAGGCATACCGTCAATCGCCGTAATGCGCTCCATGCAGGTAAAAGTCCCCACCTCGCTAGCGACTCGACCCGCCTGATCTGATAGAACCGCCGGTACCCGGAAAACACCTCGTCTCCACCGTCACCGGTAAGCGCAACGGTTACCTGCTTTCGCGCGAACTCCGACACATAAAAGGTCGGCATCACCGAGTTGTCTGCCAGTGGCTCGCCGAGATTGTCGATCATGCGCGGCATCACATCTACCGCATTAGCGTGAATCAACATCTCGCTATGTTCTGTCCCAATATGGTCCGCAATCTCGCGGGCGAATGGCAGTTCGTTGAACTTCTCGTCCTCGAATCCGATCGAAAACGTCTTTAGCGGGGACGCGCCCAAGCGTGACATTGCAGCAACCGTGATGCTTGAGTCGATGCCCCCGGAAAGAAATGCTCCCAACGGAACGTCCGAAACAAGCCTTATCCGGGTTGCTTCGAGAAATTGCTCGCGCAACGCCTCGCAGGACTCCTGGAACCCCAATCGGCTACGGCGCTCAAGGTCCAGATCCCAGTAGCGGAAGATCCTCACTATCCTCCCCTCCCGGACGACCATTGCGTGCGCAGGGGGCAGCTTCCTTATGGCGGCGAATCCGGACATGGGGGCCGGGATGTACTGGAAGGTCAGATAGTGATCTATCGCCTGATAATCCGGTGCTCTGGACAACTCGGGATAAAGAGCAAAGATCCCCTGAATTTCCGACGAGAACAGGAACCCCTTGGCGCATTCAGCATAGACAAGCGGCTTGACCCCTAGCCTGTCGCGCGCCGCATATAGGGTCCGCTCCTTGCGGTCCCAGATCACGAAAGCGAACATTCCGCGAAGCCGCTCGAGACAGCGCTCAAATCCGTCTCGAACAAAAACCCGTAACAGAACCTCGGTGTCGGAATGGCCCGCGAAAGCTTCTCCGTTGATCTCCAGATCCCGGCGAAGCTCGGGAAAATTGTAGATCTCGCCATTGAATACGATTACGTAACGCCCGTCCGGACTCACCATTGGCTGATGCCCTGCCGGCGATAAGTCAATGATCGACAGACGGACAAAGCCCAGTTGCGCTTCCGCCTCCACCCACGCACCGGAATCATCCGGCCCACGGTGACCAAGCTTCCGAATCGCCTTTTCGAGGTCAGTGCTGGCGCCCCCGCGACCGATCGAACCTACGATGCCACACATCAGCGATCTCCGAACAACAAGGCTTCATGCCGGGCAGCGTTTGCCGACCATGTGAAATGAGCAACCGCCCGCTCGCGCGCGGCCTCTCCGATATGTCGCGCCCTGCGCGGCTCATCAATGAGTCCGGCAATCTCCCGTTGCCAGGCCGCTGTATCACCCGGAGGCAGCAACAAACCCGTGGCACCGTTGACGACGATCTCCGGCAAACCGCCATTGTCGGACGCAATGACGGGCACCCCGCTCGCCATGGCCTCGACCACACTTATCCCGAACGCCTCCTCTCCTATTGAAGGCTGTACAAATATGTCGCATTGCGCGAGGAGTTTCGGTAACTCTTCATGCGCCACGCGCCCGGCGAAAATCACTCTGCCTGACACTCCAAGTTTGGCGGCCAGCATCTTCAATGCGCCTTCCTCCGGGCCAGTGCCCACGACCAGATATACAAGCGACGGCAGGGACGCAATGGCGTTGATCACGACATGAATGCCTTTCCATCCGACAAGCCGTCCAACGCTCACCACGACAGGCTGGTTCGGCGTTGCATATCGGGCCCTCATGTTTGAGCTTGCATGAACGGGCGAGAATGCATCTATGTCCACTCCGTTGTGCACCACCTCCACCGACCGTCCGTATCGGCTGCCGACTTGCTTTGCGTTGTACCGGCTCGCCGATACCCAACGATCGATCGACCCGGCAAACCAGCGGTCCGTCGGGAAAAAATCTGTTCCACCCGATCTGAACAGGGTCGTTGCCTTGAGGCCTGCACGCCGGGCTCGCCACAGGATCGGGAAGTCGAAGGGTTTGTTGACGATAATCGCGTCATATCCGGCATCGAGCAGGTGCTCCAGGGCGCCGTGAGATGCAAACGACGCCCTCTCCGCGAGTCGCCGGAATCGAACGCCAAAATCCGGCCACTCCTTTTCGGACCTGAATGGAAACTGTACTAGGCGCACCTCGGAGTGCCAGGCTTTGCCACGATCGCCAGCCACGATTGTAACCTCGTGTCCGCGCCGCGCGAGCGCGCGACCGGCTTCCCAACAATAGGTTTCAAGACCACCGGGGATAAAGCTCGCGGTCACATTGAAGAAGGCGATCTTCATGCCTGGCGCGCCTCATTGCGGAGACCGGCGCCGAACAACGCGCCACACAGCGCCCAAAAAAGCAGTGCGGCATCACGCACGAAGAAATCATTCGTCAGGTTTCTTAATACCAGCGCAAGCACCAGCAGAGCACCGGCAAGACCGATTATCGACACCCGACTGTCTTGATCCGCGCTGAGCCTGAGAAATCGAATAAAAATTGAACAAAATAGAACCATCAGGACAGCAAGACCTGCCAATCCCATTGCCAATCCATAGTTCAGAAAAACATTGTGTGCGTGCCAGAAGTGGGGGTAGTCGGGGACCAGTAGTTCGGGATACCCGAGCTTCATCGCTTCGCGCCCGAAACCCGATCCAGAAATCGGATGTTCGATAATTTGCCTGGCGACTGCCGGCCAAAGCACCACCCTCGAATCACGATCAATTGCCGCGGCGTTCCCGTAACTTGCCACTTTCGCGCCTTGTGCAAACCAACCGCCACATGCAAACAGGATCGCTATTGCAACTGCGGCATTCAGGCGGAGTCGGCGATGGGGTGCAATTCTGTATCGGCGCGCCAGAAGAAAGGCGGCGAGAAGCGCTTCAACGGCAAAGATTGGCCAAACCGCCCTTTGATAACTGAAGTATGCCGCCGCCACCGTGAGCAGACCGGCCACCGCCCAAACCGGCCGTGCTCGCGGCCAAAGGAACCAGAGGCAAAGGAGTACCGGCATCAGCACGACGGACAAGCTACCGTATGACCCTGTGCCCCCGTGCCTTGCAGATTCGTCCCAGTAGCCAGTGAGAAATCTGAGTCCCAGGGCCCACAGCGAAATCACCACGCCCGATGCCACAACGCTTGCGAGGACCCACCGGAGACGCGATTCATCCCTCGTGCACACGAAGAAGGTTGCAAAGGTAAGCAATGCGTAACCGACCTCGTTCTTAATTTCCCCCGCCGAGTATCGAAAATCGACGGCATACGTAAGTGAGGCGATCGAGACGATTGCCCATAACGCAATCGCCCGGTGACATGGCAAGCCAGGTACGGATGGTGATCGCCACCCACGCAATGCGATCGCCACGCATAAGACCAGGCATATAAGGCGGACCGCGACCGTCCCCGGAAACGGAAGAATGAACACCATGACGACGAATGGCAAGAATGGAAACCACTGTTGCTGGTCTAGGGTTGGAAATCCGTATTTCATTGGGGTGATCCCAATATGTCGTCGTACAAGGACATCGCCTGGTCTGCCACCGCATGCCATCCGAACCGCTCGGTAACCAGCAACCTTCCTGCGCGCGAAAGGTTGATCCGCAACTGCCGATCATCTCGCAGCAGTGATATTGCGTTGGCGATGTCTACCGGTCCCGCTTCAGCGTCAAACAGCAAAGCGTTCTCGCCATGCCGGAGATACTCCGTCATGCCCCCCTTCCGCGCGGCCAGCACAGGGACTCCACACGCCATCGCCTCGATCGCAACCATCGAGAAAGGTTCTTCAAATCGGGATGGAACAACAACAATGTCTCCGACGTGAAAGTATCGGTGCACTTCCGTGGGCCGCACCACGTCGATTACCGTGTGCGCAATGCCCTTGAGTGATTGTCGAAGGGTCGCTGCAAATCTGACCCGTTCGCTCAGTTTGGCGTCACCCTGCGGCCATTCACCCACGAGAACCAGGTGCGACTTGCTTACGTCAAGCGCACGAAATGCCTCTACAAGACGGTCCACTCCCTTCTCGGGAGAAATTCTTCCGACATACAAGACAACGAACGCATCATCGGGTATCCCGTGCGCGCGGCGCAGGTCCATGTCAGTAGGCCCAGGGGCAAACCTGTCGAGGTCGACCCCGTTCGGAATTACTGAAAACTTATCTGCAGGAAATCCGCGTTGTCTGTACCAGTCGGCAACATATTGACTGCAACCTACCAGCCTGGCCACGCTTCCTGAATTCCGGAAAGTCTTCTCGTTGTGCATGTGAAGAACGAGACGTACAGAAGGAAGAATCTCTTGAAGTGGCGGTACAAAGTGAGGCGCGTTGTGCAGGTGGACAAGTGGCGCGCCTATTTCTCTCACATAGTCCGCAACCCTTCGGATGTAGGGATAAGGGTCCAACCTGCTGATCTTCCGGAAAATTCGGTTGTACAGACGGCCGACGCGGACACGATGGTAGACAACTGGACCGTCCGTCTCATCATCCGGCCGTGTCGGGTGGGGAACGCTGACGACGTGAGGCTCAACGTTAGTCAGTCGATGTGAAACCGCATCGATCCACTGTTCCACCGCCGCTCCTTTCAAAGGCGGGATTGGGTGAATCTCCTGCGAAAGCAACACGACGCGCGGCATCACTTGCAAGTCCGCCCATCCAGCAATTGCACCACTTGGGTCCACACGGTGTCGACGCTGATTTCGCCCATGTCACTGAATCCACTGCATCCACCGCCCGTTGCGGGGTGCTCGATGATTCTGCAGTTAATATGTCCGAGCGGTGCGAGGTTTCGCCCGGGATACAGGCAGTGATAAAGCGCCACCATCGGAATCCCGAGCGCACCCGCAATGTGCGTTGGCCCAGTGTCCACACCTATATACAAGTCGAGTTCCGCCATGATTGCCGCCGACTTGCGCAACCCCATCTCCCCCGCGGCAAGCGCACAAGAATCCCCGAGGCGTCGGGCAACATCGATCGCACGCTTGCGACCGGACTCGTCGCCAAGAAGTACAAACCTGCTTGCACCAAATCGGGATCGAATCCTCTTCAATAGATCAACGAATTTTTCCGTCGGCCAATCACGATGGGACTTTGTCGCGAAGCTCTGCAATTGAACACCGATCAAGGGCCGTGCGTCGAGTCCGCAGCGACTTCCAACCCATACGCTCGCTCCCTCTCGCTCTTCAGGCGATACGACGTAATCGAGGGAATATCCGTCCGCCACCGCGCCAACAGCCTCTACCAATAGCAGCCGTTCATGCACCGCATGAATGGAGTCTGCCGGCCGCTGTACGCGAACGATACGTTCGTCCGAGGTTCGCCCAATATCCGGATTCCCGAACGCGACGACACGGTCTGAGACACGCAATGCGAAGCGCTCGAGCTCAGTATCCGGGTTGAACACCAATGCGAAGTCATTCCGTTTCCCTGACACCCAGCCCATGAACCGCGCGCGACTAGGGGTGATCGACCCAAGTCGATCGATATGCGGGTTGTTTCGGAATACGTCCATGCGCTTCGGATGGCCCCTCACCTCCAGATGAGCGTCCGGAAATTTTCCTTTGAGGGCCCGAATTGCGGGTGTGACAAGGAGAGAGTCCCCGATCCGGGAAGAGACGAGGACGAGCAGACGCATATCAGGAACGCGCCCGACGCTTTGCAGCTTCCATGAATATCGTCTCCATGCGATCGAGCATCAACCGGGATGAAAAACGGAGGAGCGCCTCTCTTCGGCCCGCATCAGAAAAGCGAGTCTGGCGTTCCGCGTCGATCCTCAGCTTGTTGATCGCATTCGCGATAGCTCCGGAGTCTCGCACCGGAACGACGACACCCGTCACGTCATCCTTCACGATTTCCGGAATTGCCCCCGCTGCCGTTGTAATGACCGGAACACCACATGCCATGGCCTGCATGATCGCCTGCGGCACACCTTCATTCGCGTACGACGGAAGCACAAAGACATCCAGCGCCCTCAGCCAGGGTACGACATCGCCTTGCTCGCCCGCAAACACGACTCGACCGCCGATAGATAGCGCCCGGACTTGCTCGTTCAGGTTGTCCCGCCCCGGCCCGCCTCCGACAACGATCAGGCGCACATCGGGGTCATCGATCATCGCGATCGCATCCACAAGGTAGCGATGCCCCTTCCAGCTCCGGAGTGTTGCGACGATTCCGACCAGAAATGCATCGGCAGGCAAGCCAATCGCGACGCGTGCCGGCGCCTTGTAGTCGGGAGAAAATCTTTGCAGATCTATGCCGGTCGGTACCGAATCGACGCGATTTCCCTCAAGCCCGGTCTCGTGCATGACCTGGGTGCGAAGGCTCTCGCCTGTCGTGACAACTCTTCCAGTCGCATGCCGGTATAGCCAGCGCGATGCGAGATTCCGGGGTATCGGCGCCGAAATATGCCGGGTGCGAACCAGCGGAGGCGGATTCGACATGATCCGTGCTGCCAGCGCACAGACCCAGCTATCGGTTGAACTATGGCAGTTCACGACAGAAGGAAGACATTCTAGGAAGGTTCGTCGCATCGCGAGCACGCCCGCCACGGATTTCCCCGCGAGCGGCATCTCCAGAACCGTCAGGCCACGCGTCAGGGCGGCTTTCAGGATTCTTGACCCCGGCGCAGCCGCGATCGTCACTTCGTGCCCACGCCCGACCATACCTGAAGCTTCATCAAGAACACGCAATTCCTGGCCGCCCCACCCCAAGGACGACTCAGTATGCAATATCCGAAGTGCCGTCAAAACCGCACCGTCAGGACTCCGTACCGTACTCGTCCAGTGAGAACTGGATCCGATAAAGCCTCGCATACAAGCCGTCACGGGCGAGGAGATCCGCATGATTGCCGACCTCGACAATCTTGCCGTGCTGGAGGACGGCTATGCGATGCGCATGTTCAATGGTCGAAAGTCGATGCGCGATGACGATCGTCGTCCTCCCCTTCATCAGGGTCGCCAGCGCTTCCTGAACATGGCGCTCCGATTCGCTATCGAGCGCAGAGGTCGCCTCGTCAAGAAGAAGGATAGGTGCATCCTTGAGCAGCGCACGGGCTATCGCTATACGCTGCCGCTGCCCACCCGACAGACGCACGCCGTTCTCGCCAACCATCGTTTCGAAACCGTCCGGCATGTCGGCAATAAAGTCGAATGCGTGCGCGGCTCTTGCCGCAGCCTCGATGCTCTCCCTGGATCCGTTGCCAAGCGCGCCATAGGCGATGTTGGCTGCGATCGTATCGTTGAACAATGCGACGTCTTGCGACACGAGGGCAGTATTCGCGCGCAGCGAATCCAGCGTGATCTCCGGCAGATCCACGCCGTCGATAAGAATACAACCCGAATTGGGCTGATAGAACCGGGGGATCAGGTTCACGAACGTGGTTTTTCCTCCACCGGACGGACCAACCAAGGCAACAGTTTCGCCAGGCGCGATTGCGATGCTCACCCGATCCAACGCTGCCCGGCGCCCTTCGGAGTACGCGAACGAAACCTCACGAAACTCGATCGCGCCCCGGGCACGTCCAAGGTCCACTCGCCCACTGTCGGGTTCGGGAGCCTGATCAATCAACTCGAACACACTTGCCGCAGATGCAAGGCCCCGCTGAAGGGGAGCGTTGACGTCAGCGAGATGCTTGAGCGGTTGCAGCACCATCAGCATTGCAGTGATGAACGAGACAAACCCGCCCACCGAAAGCTCGTTGGCGGCGGATTGCTGCAGGGCGATGGAGATGATTATCGCGAGGGCGAGGGCCGCGAACAGTTGCACGATCGGTACCGTCGCGGATGCCGCGATAGTCTGGCGCATGTTGTAGCCGCGCAGTTCGAGATTTGCCCTGTCGAAACGGCGAAGTTCATAGGCTCGCCCTCCGAAAATCTTCACCACCTTGTGGCATTCGACCGCCTCTTCCAACGTGTGGGTGATTCGCCCCATCGCCTTCAGCGACTCCTCGCTCATCCTGCGCAGCCGCTTTGAAAAAAGCTTGATAACAAGCGCGATGCCAGGCGTGATGATCAATGTCACGAGTGTCAGCTTCCAGTTCAGGTAAAGAAGCCATCCGAGCAGTCCGACGACCGAGAGAGTATCCCTCACAAGAACAGTCAGCACACCGGTCGCCGCGCTCGTCACCCCATTGACGTCGTAGGCCACTTTGGATATCAGGGCTCCGGAAGACTGATTGTCGTAATAGCGGGTGGGCAACTGCAACAGGCGATCGAACATCGCGACACGGATATCGTGAATCACTCGATTGGACACCCAGGCCATCGCGTAGGAGGTCAAATACGTCAGGATTCCACGAATGAGGAATACGCCGATCAGGGCTATCGGTATCCAGAGGATATAGGTTTCATCCCGGGCAACAAAGCTCCCGTCCAGCAGGGGCTTCATCAGTGCCGGGAAAAGCGGCTCTGTCGCGGCGGTCAATACCATGCCGCCAAGTGCAAGGGCGAACATTCGCCAGTGCGGCTGAACGTAACCAAGCAGTCGAAAGTACAAGATCTTGCTTGAGAGTTGGGGCAACAGAAATCCTCAATAGCCAGCAACGTTGCCGGAATATGTTGAATTGTAAAGGAATAAGCTCTCTATCCCATCAGCTTGATAGACGCCGTGGATGGAGAACTGCAAGTGACGCTGGCTCTCCAACGGTCATGGCAATGATCGCTACCGGGCGCTGGTGCGCCTCAACAGATCAATCGCTCCCGGATGCCCCTTGTCGGCGGCTTTCTGCAGCCATGCTAGCGACTCGATTAGGTCTTGCTGCACGCCGCGACCTTCCCCGAGCATCACACCAAGGCTGTATTCGGCATCGGTGTACCCCTGCGCCGCAGCGCGCTTCAACCAGCGTACAGCCTCCCCCTCGTCAGGCGGGCGACGAACGAGAAACGAAAGGGCATGCATGTATTGCGCCGGGGCATAATTTCGTTGAGAAGCTTGGCGTGTAAGGGCGGCGGCCCTATCGATATCTTTTGGAACCGAATGCCCACTCGCATAAAGCTTGGCTAAACTGAACAAGGCAGCCCCGTCATTCTTCGCCGCGGCCGCTTCGAACCATCGGCGCGCCTCTGCGTCATCCTGCGGGACCCCATTGCCGTCAAGGTAGAGATTCCCGAGATTGTGCTGGGCACGCGCCTCTCCTTGAATCGCTGCTTTCCGGAACAATTCCGCCGCAAGCGGCAGGTTCCGGGATACACCCATCCCGTCTTGGTACAAGACACCGAGATTCGTTTGCGCAGGTGCATGACCCTTGTCCGCAGCGGCCTGGTACCAGCGCGCAGACGCTGGAACGTCGCGCAACGTCCCGGGCGCGCGTTCCAGAACAACCGCTAGATCATGCATTGCGGGGACGTAGCCCTGTTCCGCCGCTTTCATGAACCAGGCGATCGTCAGTGCGTCGTCCCGAGCAACGACTGCGCCCGCGAGGTGCAACCGCCCCAAATAGTATTGAGCAAGCGCGGTTCCGGTCTCCGCCGATTCGCGCAAGGATTTCAGTGCTTGCTGGTTGCTTGAACTGGCCTCCCTTGCCCAGCCGCGAATTTCGTCGTCGCTTGCCGCATGTGCTGATGTGGCTGTCACAAGCAGCAGACTGAAAATCACATACTTCATCATCGAGATCAAATTCCGGCCTCCGGAACCAGTTCCCTGTACAGCGCCACAAGCTGATCCGCCATGGAATCAATACCCAGCCGTTCCGCCGTAGTTCGGGACACGGCAGACAGCTTCCCTGCGACCGGTCCAATCGCTTGCATGCACTCCGTCAACTCATCGACCGAGAGCGGATCCTCGCAGATCGCTCCGTTTTCGAGATGCTTTATGAACTCGGCGATCCCGCTCGCGCGCGTGGTGATCACAGGCAGGCCCGACGCCAGGGCCTCAAGCGCCGCGTTTGGAAAGGGGTCGTAGAGCGTGGGCAGGACAAATACATCTGCAAGGCCGTACCACCCCTGCATCGATTTCTGCGGGCCGGCGAAGTGCACACTCTCGAAGATGCCCAGGTCACGGGCGAGGTTCTGCATTTTTCCCAAAGACTTGTCTTTGCCAACAATAACAAGCCGTGCATTCCGGTCGGATTGACGTGAAAAAGCTCGTAAAAGCGTGGGAACCCCCTTGCGCTCAAAACCCGACCCTACGAAGAGATACACCGAACTTGCTTCCGGAATGCCTAGCCTTGCGCGACCACTGGCGCGATGTTCGCCACTGCAACGGGGATGAAATTCATCAAGATTGACGCCGTTGTACACGACTCGGAGCTTGGCCTCGTCTATCGCGAATCGCGTGCGAATTTCATCCAGCACCATGCGCGAATTGCAGATCACGGCTCGCAGGCGGCCGCCTTCAAAAAGCCGCTTCTCCGCGGCCAGGACATACCGGTGGTACGGATTGAATTTCATGGTTACGCGCCCGAACCATCCAAGAGAGCGCCCGCGCCGCTCGATCCAGGCTGCGTGGACACCGTCACCTGCCCGGTAGACGTCACAGCATGTAATCCGCTCGTGCGACTGCACCAGATCATAAGTCGCAGATGCGAGTTTCCGGCAAACCTGCCGGGCAAAGCTCCAGTCTCGCCAGAGACGTCCGATGTGAAACGGCGCGCACAGAACCGCCGGCGCAGTGCCGGCGCCGGTCCATTCACGCGCGTACACCGTAATGGAGAGCCTCCCCGACAGAGCCGACGCCGCACGCTCGATGAAACGCTCGGCGCCGCCGTACGGGTTGTAGCGCTGTCGAACGATTGCGAGACGCATTGGCTCATTATAAGGAGTGCCATTCGCCCGGGCATGCCGAACAAAGGACCGAATCACTGATCAGTCAGGCAATCAGTGATTCCGCCGCAGCCAGAACCTCCAACGATGTCAGCGTTTCCAGGCAGTCGCTCACTTTGCCGCCCCCGCATCCATCACGACCGCAGGGCCTGCATGGATGCTCCTTCGACGCGATCACCCGATGCGGAACCATCCACGGTCCCCACTCCTTGTCTCCGCTGGGACCGAACAACGCCACGATAGGCGTGCCCATTGCTGCGGCGATATGCATCGGCGCGGAATCCACCCCGACAAAAAGTTTCGCCCTTGCCGCAAGCGCCGCAAGTGCGGACAAACTTAGCTTTCCTGAAAGATCCACCGGGGACGTCGTGCACAGGGAAAGAATCTCGTCCACCAGTTCTCGCTCCTCGCTGGAAGGCGCTCCCGTGATGACCACACTTTCACCGCGCTGTCCGAGCAGGTCGATCAACTGCGCTGTCTGCTTTGCAGGCCAACACTTGAACGACCATCGCGATGCCGGATGGAGGTGGACAAAGTCTGTTCCGGATATTCCTGCATCCGCCAACAGGCCCGCAACCTGGGACTCCGCTTCTTCACCCGGAACCAGGGTCAGACGACGCTCGTCAGGCGCGGGATGCAATCCGAGACGACGCAATGCGTCAAGGTTCCACTCCGCCATGTGCCGATTCGCGTTGAGCGGCAGGGAGAACAGATGGCTGAAACTCTTCTTCCAGAACCGCGATCGACTCTGGTAGCGCGGCGCAATCGAGAACCGACATCCCAGCAATCGTGCAAGCCAGGCACCGCGAGGGTGCTCGGTCAGATGGACAAGCAGGTCGAACTCCCGGCTGCGCAGCGACGATAACAGGCCCCACTCGCGGCCCAGCCGCGCAGGTGCGGACAGACTGCGCCAGTCCCGGCCGACCGTATGTACTTTGGAAATCGCAGGATGGCGCACAAGCATTTCCCGTGTGTCCGAATACACCAGCGCGTCGATTTCCAGATGGGGCGCATGCTTCTTGAGCACGGAAAACACCGGTGATGCGAGAAGTACGTCGCCCTGATGCCTGAGTTTTA
>CAMBSA010000002.1 GCA_945869935.1 Bordetella parapertussis
GGATTTCTGCGAAAATCTCAATATGCATCTCGGCGGCTATTTCCTGGCCTCGCAACGCTTTGCACGGGCTTTTCTGAAACAGGGGTCGGGCAACATCGTGAACGTGGCGAGCGTCTACGGCCTGATCGCTCCGCGGTTCGAACTCTACAAGGGGTTGCGGATGGAAATGCCGGTCGAATACGCTGCGATCAAGGCCGGGCTTCTTCACCTGACGCGCTACTTCGCGAAGCGGCTCAAGGGCACGAACATCAGGGTAAATGCGATCAGCCCCGGCGGGATCGAGGATGGCCAGGATCGGCGTTTCCTTGAACGATACCGGAAGTACTGCCTGAGCAAGGGTGTGCTGGCGGCGGCCGATCTCGGCGGGACGCTGGTGTTCCTGCTTTCCGACGGCTCGCGATACGTGAACGGGCAGAACATCGTTGTCGATGACGGATTTTCGTTGTGAAAGGCAATTGAATGGAACGCTACACCAGGCCCGCAATTGCGGAAGTTGATGCCGCGCGGTTCGAATCGGCGAGAGGTCCTCTCGAGGCCAAGTACGGATTGCCGCTGCAGGTGCGGTTCTGCAAGTTATGCGTGATCTCCAACCAGCGGCCGAATTCCGCCGTGGAGTACGAGCACACCAGCGGCAGCAAGAAGCAGACCATCCTGTTCGACGAGAACGGCGTCTGCGATGCCTGCCGGCTGGCCGAACAGAAGCACAAGACCATCGACTGGGATGAACGCGAGCGGCGCCTGCGCGAACTGTGCGACCGTTTCCGCCGCGACGACGGCTCCTACGATTGCGTGACGCCCGGTTCGGGCGGCAAGGACAGCTTCTACGCCGCGCACGTGCTCAAGCACAAGTACGGGATGCATCCGCTCACCGTCACCTGGGCGCCGCATGTGTACACGGAGTGGGGCTGGAAGAACCTGCAGTCCTGGATCCACGCCGGCTTCGACAACTACCTTTGCACGCCCAACGGGCGCGTGCATCGGCTGCTGACCCGGCTTGCGGTCGAGAACCTGTTCCACCCGTTCCAGGCGTTCATGTTCGGCCAGAAGGCGCTCGCGCCGAAAATGGCGCTGCTGCACAAGATTCCGCTGGTGTTCTACGGCGAGAACGAGGCGGAGTACGGCAATCCGATCGCCGACACCCAGACTGCGCGGCGCGACTGGTCCTACTTCGCCGCCGCCGACAAGTCGAAGATCTACCTGGGCGGGACGTCGCTGAAGGACCTGCGCGAGCAGTTCGGCGTGGACGAGAACGACCTGCAGCCCTACCTGCCGGCGAATCCGGAGGAGATCGAGAAGCAGAAGGTGGAAGTGCACTATCTCGGGTACTACCTCAAGTGGCACCCGCAGAGCTGCTACTACTACGCGGTGGAACACGGCGGCTTCCAGGCTTCACCCGAGCGCACGCCTGGCACCTACAGCAAGTACAACAGCATCGACGACCGCATCGACGATTTCCACTACTACACCACGTGGATCAAGTTCGGCATCGGTCGCGCCACCTACGACGCGGCGCAGGAAATACGCTCGCGCGACATCAATCGCGAGGAAGGGGTCGCGCTGGTGAAGCGCTTCGACGGCGAATGGCCGGAGCGTTTTGCCGAGGAGATCTTCCGCTACCTCAGCATCACGCCGAAGGAGTTTCCGGTGGCCTCGCGCATGTTCGACGAGCCGCTGATTGACAAGGACTACTTCATGGCGCTCTGCGACCGCTTCCGCTCGCCGCACCTCTGGAAGCGCGAGGGCGGCAAGTGGGCGCTGCGCCATACCGTCTGGCAAGACGCGCCGGGCTGATGGCGAACCTGCGCCTCATCGCGCGCCTCGACATCAAGGGCCCCAACCTCATCAAGGGCATCCATCTCGAGGGCCTGCGCGTGATGGGAGACCCCCAGCAGTTCGCGCGGGAGTACTACGAGCAGGGCGCCGACGAGCTCGTCTACATGGACATCGTCGCCAGCCTGTACGGACGCAACAATCTCACGGACATCGTGAGGCGTTCGGCCAGCGACATCTTCGTTCCGCTCACTGTTGGCGGCGGCGTGCGTTCGGTGGAAGACGTCAATGCGCTGCTGAGGGTCGGCGCCGACAAGGTGGCGATCAACACCGCCGCCATCGCCCGGCCGGCGCTCATCACCGAGGTGGCGCGGCGCTACGGTTCGCAATGCATGGTGCTTTCGGTCGAGGCGAAGCGCATCGGCCCGGACCGCTGGGAGGCCTATACCGACAACGGCCGGGAGAAGACCGGGCTGGATGTGGTGGACTGGGTGCGGCGCGCGGAGAAGCTCGGCGCCGGCGAAATCTTCCTCACCTCGATCGACCAGGAAGGCACGTGCAAGGGATTCGACGTGGCATTGGTGCGGGCGGTGGCCGGCGTGGTGAGCATCCCGGTGATCGCGAGCGGCGGCATGGGCACGATCGAGCACTTCGTCGATGTCGTGAAGAACGGCGGCGCCGATGCCGTCGCCATGGCCGATGTCCTGCACTACAAGCGGCTGGGGCTGCCAGAAGTGCGCGCTGCGGCCCAATCCGCGGGTTTCCAGGTGCGCAGCCTGTGAGCACGCGCCTGACCATCGTCGACTACGGCATCGGCAACCTGTTCAGCGTGACGCGTGCCTTCGAGAAATGCGGCGCGACCGTCCGCCTGACCGCGAATCACGAGCATATCGAGGACGCCGAGCGCGTCGTGCTGCCCGGCGTGGGCGCCTTCGAGGATGGCATGAAGGGCCTCGCGCAGCGGGGCCAGATCGACCCCGTCAAGCGCTTCATTGCCTCCGGGCGGCCGTTCCTCGGCATCTGCGTCGGCATGCAGCTGCTGCTCGACGTGGGCGAAGAGTTCGGCGAGCACGCCGGCCTGGGTATCATCCCCGGCCGCGTGAAGCCGATTCCGAATACCGGCACCGACGGCACGGTTCATCGCATTCCGCATATCGGCTGGAACATCCTGGTGCCGCCCCCGCACAAGCCCGATTGGTCGGGTGGCTTGCTGGGCGGACTGCCCGCGCAGCCTGCGGTCTACTTTGTGCATTCGTTCGCCCCGGTGCCCGCCGACGAGCGGCATCGGCTTGCCGACTGCTACTACGACGGCCGCCAGATCTCCGCCGTGATCCGGTCCGGCAACGCCTACGGCTGCCAGTTCCATCCCGAGAAGAGCGGGCCCATCGGCCTCAAGATCGTAGAGAACTTCCTCGCCCTCTGAGCATGCTCAACATCGCACTCATCGGAGCAGGGCAGCTGGGCAGCAGGCATCTGCAGGGGCTCGCGCTTCTCGAGCGGCCTGCGCTTGTCACGGTCGTTGATCCAACCGAAGCCTCCCTCGCAACCGCGAAGGAACGGTTTGCCCAGATCAAACAGGACAAGGTCGAGGCGCGGTTCACGCAGCGGTTCGAAGATCTGCCGCGGGAACTCGACGGCGTAGTCGTGGCCACAGGAGCGGACGTGAGGCGCAAGGCGATCGAAGCGCTCCTGGCGCAGTCGAAAGTGAAAGCGGCGCTCCTGGAGAAGGTGCTCTTCCAGCGGCCCGGCGACTATCCCGCAGTGCAGGAGCTGCTCGACCGGTCCGGCACGCGTGCCTGGGTCAACTGCGCGCAGCGCCTGTGGCCGTTCTTCAAAGACCTGCGTCCCATGACGCTCGGAAAATCGAACATCCAGGTCGCGGTGACCGGATCGCAATGGGGCTTGGCCTGCAATGCGATCCACAACCTCGATCTGCTTTCATTTCTCACTGGCGGCGGCAGCTGCCGCCTCGAAACGGCGCTCGATGCCGGGACCATCTCGAGCAAGCGCCCCGGCTTCATCGAACTCACCGGCACGCTGTACGCGTTCGGCGATCGCGGCAACCGCGTCATCCAGACCTCGTATCGCGATGGCGAGGCACCGTTCGCCTTCGACGTCCAGGGCGAGGATTTCCATGCCATCTGGCGTGTCGGCGACGGATCGATGAAAATCTCGCGCGCCGCGGACGGATGGAAATGGCAGGATTCCGAATCGCGCGCGCCGTTCCAGAGCCAATTGACTCACGCGGTGCTCCTGGAAATGATCGAGCGCGGCACGAGCGCGCTGCCCGGGTATGCCGAGTCCGCGAGCCTGCATCTCGAGATGCTGCGCGCGTTTCTCGGCCACATGGGCCAGGGCACCGGCACCCCTCTACAGGTCTGCGCCATCACCTGAGCGCCATGCCGGGCGATACCGCGATCGATTTCGCCCGCTCCAGCATCACCTGGCTGCTCCCGGAACAGCCCAGCTACGGGCGATTTTCCGTCGATGCCAGCCTCACTCTGCCGGATGGCGAGACGTTCTACCTTTGCGCGCAGGTGTTCGCGGGCAACGTATACGGCGAGGGCCCGCTATTCAAGGATCCTCCGTATGAATTCTCGGCGGCATTCTCCGGCAGGCGGTACAGGATCTTCCGCGACGCGGTCTGCGGCGCGGCGCAGGAAGACTCGTATGGCGACGCGGCCAGCCGCTTCCGCGACGTAAGCTTCAATATCGAGCGCGCTCCCTGCGGTCCCTGGCGCCCCGCCGCGATCGCCAGCCCATCCGGGCCAAGCGGGCCGGTCGCGGCGCGGCTCAAAATCGGCGAAGCCGGCAGTCTATCCGGCGCCATCCTGGAATTCCCGGTAAGGCATATCAATGCGAACGTCGAGGCGAATCGTTTCCAGATCGAGACCGGTCCGGTGCTAATTGCCGAGGACGGAAGCGGCGACGTCATCACGCGGCTCAGGCGCGCCTACGTCATCATTGGGCGCGCCGGATTCGTCGAATTCCTGTTCGACGCGGAGCGCCCCGGGCCGTCGTCAGGCAGATGGGCGCGGCGCCTCGGCGTGCGATGCGAAACCAGTCTGGCGATCCGCTCTTAGCGGAGTTCGGCGTTGCTTTAGAATTCTTCACACCGGTAACCGCGCAGCATCATGCTATTTAACTCGTCCATCTTCCTGTTCGGCTACCTGCCGCTGGTCATTGCCGGCTACTTCCTGCTCGCCCGGGCCGGGCACGGATTCGCCTCGCTGTGGCTCGCGCTGGCTTCGATCTTCTTCTATGGCTGGTGGAACATCGCCTTCGTACCGCTGCTGGCGGGATCGATCGTCGTGAACTATGCCGTCGGTTACCGGCTTGCCAGGCACGCCGCGCGGGGCGAGGGGGCCAGGGCGACGCTGGTGCTTGGCGTCACGTTCAACCTCCTGCTGCTCGGGTATTTCAAGTACGCGAATTTTTTCGCCTCGACGGCCGCCGCGCTCACCGGGCTCGATCTCACCATGGCGACGATCGTCCTGCCGATCGGGATCTCCTTTTTCACGTTCACGCAGATCGCATTCCTGGTGGACGCCTCGCGCGGTGAGGCGCGCGAGTACAACTTCGTGCACTACGTGCTGTTCGTGTCGTATTTCCCGCACCTTGTCGCGGGCCCGATCATGCACCACCGGGAAATGATGCCGCAGTTTGCGCAGCCATCCACCTACCAGCCGCGGTGGGAAAACTTTGCCGCTGGATTCACGATCCTGAGCTTCGGTCTGTTCAAGAAGGTCGGCATCGCGGACAACCTGGCGCCTCTTGCCGACGCCGCTTTCGCCGCCGCCGCGTCGGGCAAGGTGCTTCATCTCCTCGAGGCGTGGGCCGGCGCGCTCGCGTACACGTTCCAGCTGTATTTCGACTTCTCCGGCTATTCCGACATGGCGATCGGGATCTCCCTCATGTTCGGCATCCGGTTGCCCGTGAACTTCGATTCGCCATACAAGGCCCGCAACATCGCCGAATTCTGGCGCCGCTGGCACATCACGCTGTCGCGCTTCCTGCGCGACTATCTCTATATTCCGCTTGGCGGCAATCGCCTGGGTAAGGCGCGCCAGTATTTCAATCTGCTCGTCACCATGCTGCTTGGCGGCCTGTGGCACGGCGCCGGCTGGACGTTCATCGCCTGGGGAGGGCTCCACGGGGCCGGTCTCGCGGTGCACCGCGCCTTCAGCGCGACGCGTGCGGCGGACTGGCTTGCAGGCAGCGGCATGGCCGGCAAGTCGCTATCCGTCCTCCTGACTTTCGTTTTCGTGGTGGTTGCCTGGGTGTTCTTCCGCGCGGAATCCCTGAGTGGCGCGTTCATCATGTTGCGTTCGATGACAGGCATCGAGACCGCGCCTCGCTCGATCGGCATCGGCGCAAAGCAGGGCCTTCTGCTGGTCGCGGCCATGATTGCGGTGTGGTCGTTGCCGAATACGCAGCAGATCATGGCGCGCTGCAATCCGGCGCTGCCGGTATACCGGCCAATCGAGCCTCCTTCCTGGAGCTGGCTCGGATGGACGCCATCAACAGTCTGGCTGACGGTTGCTCTTGCCGGCGGTTGGATCGCCCTCTACGGAATCTTCACGGGGCGGGAGAGTCCCTATCTCTATTTCAACTTCTAGGTCGTACGTCATTGCCTGGCTGCTGCTGCTCGCACTCCCGGGTTGCGCCTGGTACCTGATCACTACCGGTCCGGTTCGCGCCGGCGCCTTTCGTGTTGCGGTGCCTGAAGCCGTGTATCTCGCGAACCTGCGCACATCGCTGGTCTCCTGCGAAAGCCTGACGCTGCGCAGGCCTGAAGCCATCGTGATCGGGGATTCGCACAGCTACGCGGACTGGGATTTTGCGGAACTGCAGCGCGGCCTGGGTCAGCGCCTGGGCGCCTGCGCTCTCGGCGGCCTGTACGTCGATTCCGTGCCGATGCTGGTCGATTATGTCCTGCAGTCCTCCCCTGGCGCGACGACGTTGATCCTCGGACTCTCGCCGCGCATGTTCTGGGAGTCTCCCTCCAGGAAGGAGCAGATCGATTCGCACGTGCGCCTGATCCCGTCCCTGAAACCGAACGCGGCACCGTACGTGAGGCGCGTATTGTTCGGCGAGCCCCTGCCGTACGACCTCGAGGCGGAGGCGGTCCGGCGGCATACAGACCGGCTCGAATCCCTCGATGAAGGCGCAATCCTGGAGCGCCTTGCCGAATCGCAGCAGTCAATCCGCACCTTGCGTGACTGGAACCAGCGCCTCGGTGAATCCCGGCATATGCCGGAAGCCGACAGGCCGGTCGCGGACGTTTGCCGCATCGTCCGTGCCCACAAGCTGCGGCTTTTGGTGCTGCACATGCCGGAAAGCCCCTACCTAGAAGCGCGCTATCCAGAAGAGGTATGGCGCGCGTACCTCGCCGCCATGCGGAGCTTCGATCGGTGCGCCGAGAAAGTCATCGTGGAGAAGGCCGTTTCTTACGGGCTGGGAAACAGGCACTATATAAACCGGGAATTGAAGGACACGCACAACTATGGCAAGTGGGGACGTCCAGGGCCTCTGACGGACGATCTCGACTTCGATGCCGATCACCTGAACCCGGTCGGGGCGGGCAAGTTTACGCGCGCAGTTCTGGCGAAGTTCCCGCCGCGCTAGCCAATCCGTCCACGAGCTTCAGCATCCGTTCCCCGGCGCGACCGTCGAGGATATTCGCTTCCTGCGTGAACCGGCGTTGCCTGGCGGCAAGCGTTTCGCGCGTCACCGGATCCGAAAGTTCGGCGAGGCGCTGTTTAAATCCGCCCAGGTCATATGTCGTCACGACCCCCGGGACATCCAGATAGTCCGAGTAGTGGAAGCGGTGACAGTCATAGTGGATGACAGGTGTGCCGCAGGCAATGGCAAGCCGAATTGTCGCGGACGCGTAAGCAGCATAGACATCGCAAGCCGGAATGAGATCGACGATAACGTCGTCCGCAATGCGGAGACCGAATTCGGTCCGCAGGAATTCAATGTCGCTCCTCGATGTGCGCGGGTGATGCACGAGGACGACATTGAAGCCCCTGGCGTTCGCAAGCGCGCGACCCCACGCGCGCAGCAACTCGTTGAAGCTACTGAATTCCACATTCGGCCGGCGGGTGTCCGACTGGTCCGGCGGGAGGGCGCACACGAGTATCGGCTTTGCCGGATCCAACGCCAGCTTCCGGACCAGCGCGGCGCGATGCTCGTCGCGCCTGGCGAGTCTGGCCGCCAGCAGGTCGTCGTACAGCGCGCCGGTGACCACGAGCTGTTCGCGCGGCAGGCCGGAGGCGAGGTAGTACTTCTCCATGAAAGGGCTCTCCACCGCAATGGCGTTGGCCCGGCCGCTGTTCACCACCCAGGGCTGCGGTGGCGCCAGGCCGACCATTTCCATGGCGAGCGCCCGCTCGCCGGCGAGCGCCAGGAGTTTTCTGCCGCGATGCTCGCGTACCCAATGCGGGCTGAGCGTGCCGACAATCCAGTTGCGCCATCGCGTCAACCAGAAGACCGGGTCGTGCCAGCGCGCCTCCGCGCTCTCTTCGGCATTGGAGATGGTGAAAGGCACGATGACGCTTGGAATTGCGCGGTCGCGCGCGGCGAGCACGAGGCTAGGCGTCGCAAACTCCACGCTGTCCTCCGGCAAGACCAGGACGCTCGGTGCGATGCTGTTCATGATCGAACCCGACCGGCGCATTTCCGCGCGGTAGTTCGAAGTCCAGGCGGGGAGTCGCGGGAACAGGATGCCAAGGCACAGTTCGGGGAAAGTGGCGCCGCTTATCGTCCGGGCGATCCTCTGCATGATCCCCGGCCGTGCGCGTTCGATCTGCGCGTCGCCAGCCGTGATTGCCTCGCCCGCTTCGTCGATGCATCCGAACCCTTCATGCAGGCAGATCTCGATGTCGCGCGAGGATGCCGCATAGCGATGTGCGAACAGGAAGACGCATTGATAGCCGCCTGCGTCGCGCAGCACGCGCGCGACCCGGACCATCTCGATGAAATGCGTGACCAGGTAGACGAAAAAGAGCGCGCGCTTCATCCGCCGCGGACCCTACGTCGCACCCATCACGATGGCAGGGCTTCAAGGCGTGCCGCTACCGAGGTCGGCTGGAGGCCCTTCAGCCGCTCCGGCATGCTTTCCCAGCGCCCCTCGAAGAGCGAGACCACCACGTCGGCCGCTGACGGGTTCCGGGCCATGTTCGTGGCGGCGGGTTGGAAAATTTTCGGGTCATAGCTGCCGTCGGCCTCGATCCAGCCGATGCTTTCGGGGAAGCCGACGACACGCTTGGGATCCTTGAAATTGGTCAGGGACAATCCGACCGAGCCGACAACGAAGATGTGCGGGCAGGCGAGGCGCGCGTCGCGCAGCGAGCCGGATACGGCGCTCAATACACCCTTGTAGCATGCCGCCGCCTCGCTCACCGGCCTGTCGGCCCCCACGAGCCGGCACGGGATCCCGCGCGCGCGCAGCTCCACGACCAGGAACTCAAGCCAGTCTTCGAGCGCGCCGGGGTGCGGGCGCACGTGCACCTCCGTCGCGCCGCTTTCCTTGAGCGCGATGCCAAGGTCTCGTCGGTAGATTTCCAGAAGATCGGGTTTCAGATCCGATTTCGCGTGGATCGAAAAGGTCAACAGGATTGCATTCAGCGTCTCGGCGGGCGCGGCGGCACTGCGCGCCACGTAGCGCACCGTATACATGTTCGGATTCGCATACAGGACCTTGTGCAATGCCGTGTCCTGCTCGTTGAAGAACATGCAGGCATCGAAGTCGTCGGTGCCCAGCTGCGTGATCCAGTCGAGCTTCTTCAGCGGGAAGCGCTTCCCTACGAGGATCTGGGGGTATACGATCCGGTCGAGCAGGTAGTAGAAATGCTGCTCCGTGCTGGACACGTTCAGCCGGCGCAGCGTCGGCCAGTCGTGAAACCAGGCGCCATGGCGCCCCGCGTAAAGCGAATACTCGGTGACGATCCTCGACGCCTTGTAGCGCTTGTACATCCGGTACGCGAAGCGCGCGATGTCCTCGGCCCAGTACCTTGTCGCGGGCGAGATCCTGGTCACCCTCTTTCCGAGGGGCCTGATCCACGGATAGCGGATCAGAAACCGGGTCACCGGAGACCCGTCGTCGTCGATCCGCTCCGCTACCGCGCTGTTCGCGGCGGCGGCGGCGGGCGGACCGTCGGACGCGAGCAACCGGCGCAACAGCCTGACCGGCGCCGAATTGCGCAGGGAATCGGTCAGGAAGAATCCCAGGATGCCCAGAAACCCCGGGGAGAGTCGCCACAGTTCCTTGGCGAGGCTGGGTTCTATCCTGCGCCGGATCCGCTCGGCGACGGCATCGACCTGATCCCGCGGACGCCCCTCGAGCAGCGCCTGCCCGAGCTCGGGGTAGAGGAACAGGTTGGTCGGGTGCGGCCAGAACAGGATCCGCAGGCATCTGGCCGGCAGGGCACATTCGATGAGGTAGCGCTCGCAGGGTTGCATCGCCGAGATGCTCAGGAATACGTCGAAATCCAGGCGCCGCAAGGCCGGCAGGACATTGCGCATGTACAGGTGCGCCTCGAATGAGCCGCCATGCGATGGTGCGATAAGGAGGTCGTCGATGAGCCCTTGGTCCTTCCAGGCGAACGCCCTTTCGCGAATCTGTGCCGAGAGGCGGTAGTCGATGAGTAGCAGGATGATGGAGAAGCGCGCCGCGAGCTCGGGCAGTACGGGGGTGATCGCTTCATCGAGCACGTACGGATTGCCCCAGGAAACAAGCAGGCGCGGCTTCCTGGACGCAAGCAGCCGCTCGCCGGCGACGCTGCGGAATATCGCCTGGTAGCGCTTGGCATCCGGGTCGGCGCCGCCCAGCAGCGCATCGTGCTCGAGCGGTCGCGAATTCTCCTGCCTCCGGCGCCTTGCGACCGCCTCGGCCTCGGCGTACTCGGGCAGCGCCAGGTGGAGTTCGCGGAACATGTATCCCATCACCGCGCCCCAGGTGCGCTGCGCGATCTGATCGCGCGGAGTTGATTTGTCCCGTTCTGCGATGAGCGCGCGGATCTGGGAAAGCATCAGCTTGCATGACTGCGCGAATTGCGGTTCGAGCACCCATTCGGCCTGCAGCGGCAGGTCGTGGCGCCGGGAATGAATCTGGCGCACCAAGTACAGGCCCGTGAGCTGTGCGCATTTTCCGAGCACCGCCGATACGGCGCAAGGCGCGACTTCTCCGCCGATCGCCTTGTCCGCCATGCTGCGCGATTCGCGAAACATCTCGCGCCAGGCACTGGCGCGATGCACGGCGAAGATCGCCACCGAGTAGTTCATGAAGCAGTGCTCGAGCCGGCGCAGCGCTGCTTCGTACGGAATGTTGGGAAGTGAATACGGGTCGAGCGAGGCCGCAACGCCGTGGGCGCCGTCGGCGTTGAGCGCCACGCACGTTCCATGCGCCGCGACGAAATCCGCGTGCCCGTCCAGGTACTGCTCGCATTCCGCGATCGCCTCCGGGACCAGGTAGTCGTCATCCCCGGAATAGGCGGCAAAATCGGTCGCAACCCTGTCCGCCATGAGGCTGAATGTCGCGGCCTGAGAAATCCGGCCGGCGTCGATCAAGTCAACGCGTAATCTTCCCGCGTACTTCATCGCGATCTCGCGATTCGCCGCCGCCATTTCGCCTACGGAACCGTCGCCGAGCAGGATCATGCCGGCAAAGCCGGTGTCTGCATAGTATTGCAGCGTGCGCCGCACGAACGCAGGCCGGTTGAGCGTTGCGATGCAGATCGTGGTGCGGGAGCCGAGGTTGGAGGTCATCTTTCCCGTGTTCGCCTTCTCAATGGATCCGGTGCGAAAGGCGAGCCGAAATCCGAGCATTCTTCCAGTCGACCTGTATCAAACGGTATCTACTACGGTCTTTTCCGTGTAGTTGAACGCGATGACCCCGACGACGAAGATCACCGCGGTGGTAAGGGCGTTTACGGCCCACAGGGAAAAATTGATACTCGAGGTCCCGAGATAGGCGTGCCGGAATACTTCGACCACGGAGCTCATCGGATTGAGAAAGAAAAGCCATTTCCATCTTTCAGGTACCTGCGAGAATGGGTAGATGATAGGGGTCGCGTACATCCACAACGACATGAGATAGCCGAACGCCTGCACGACGTCTCGATAACGCGTCGTGAAGGCGGAAGCGAAAAGCCCGATCCCGAAGGCGAGCGTGACGGTGTGCAGAATCAGCAGCGGCGTGGCGAGAACCCACCAGTTCGGCTGGGCATTTGCGCCGCGCCACATGAAAAAGAGCAGGAACGCGATGAACAGCCCGAAATTCACGATCAGGTTGGTCATCCGGAAAAGCGCTATGGAAATCGGAACGATAAGGCGGGGAAAATAGACCTTGCCGAAGAGTCCGGAGCTGGTTATGAATACATTGGAGACATACGTGGATGTGTTGGTAAAGTAGGTCCACATGACCAGGGAGGCGTTGTAGAACAGGAATGGCGTTGCGCCGTCGGTGGAGATTTTCGCCAGGGTGCCGAATATGAGCGAGAACACCACGGCCTGCATGATCGGGTGAATGATGAACCACACTGGACCGAGGACGGTCTGCGAAAATTCGGCCTTGAGATCGCGCCGGGCAAGTACCGGAATGAGTTCCCGGTATCGCCAGATCTCGCGCAGGTCGATCTGAAACAAGCCATGTTCCGGCTCGATGATCGTATACGCGGAGGGGCCGTGGTCGCTTGGAGGTGCTTTGGCGCTTTTCATGCAATTCTATTAGCCGAACCAGATGCTTCTGGCGCCTATTATGACAGAGGGGGTATAGTGCCATGAGCGCGGAAACCGCACTTTACGTCACCCACCTTAAGAAGGAATACCGGTTGGGCGTGGTAAACCACTTGATGCTGGGGCACGAGCTCCAGGCAATGTGGGCGAGGATCTGGGGAAAGGCGAATCCCAGGGCCCCTGAACAGAATGCCGTCCTGAGCGACGACATGCTGGCGCACGGCTACGTGCCGAGCTCCCCGCCGCCGGTTCCCCAAGTCGCGCACGGACCGGAGATCTTCCGTGCCCTCGACGACGTTTCATTCCACGTCGACCGCGGCGAAGCCCTTGGCGTCATCGGCGCGAACGGCGCAGGCAAGTCGACGCTGCTGAAGATCATTTCGCGCGTCACTCTTCCCACCAAGGGCCGTGTGCTCATCAAGGGGAAAGTGCTCAGCATGCTCGAAATCGGGACCGGATTTCATCCTGATCTCACGGGGCGGGAGAACGTCTTCATGAATGGATTGATCCTCGGCATGAGCAAGCGCGAGATTCAGGGCAAGTTCGACCAGATCGTCGAATTCTCCGAGATCGGCAAGTTCATCGACACGCCGGTGAAGCGCTACTCCAGCGGCATGCATGTCCGGCTCGCGTTTTCGGTGGCCGCGCATTTCGAGCCGGAGGTCATCATCGTGGACGAGGTGCTCGCCGTGGGCGACGCCAAATTCCAGAAGAAATGTCTCGACAAGATGGATTCGATCGTCAAGAGCGGGACGACGATCCTGTTCGTCAGCCACAATATCGAAGCGATCAAGAAACTGTGCAACAAATGCCTGCTGCTTGAGCGCGGCAGGGTGCGTTACTTCGGCGAAGCCGCGGAAGGTATCAGCATCTACGAAGGCCAGAGTTAGCCGTTCGGCCGCCGCCAGAAAGGGCGGACGACCGGATAACATTTTCGACCCGGGCCCTTGCGCGCGCGTGCAAATTCACTGCGTTCCGAGCGATTCTCTATTAGAATCAGTTCCTTGGTTCACTGATTTACCCAGGAACAGTCCCCCGTAGATGATCATCAGCCGAACGCCCTTTCGCATCTCCTTTTTCGGGGGCGGCACCGACTATCCCGCCTGGTACCGCCAGAACGGCGGCCAGGTGCTGGGCGCTGCGATCAACAAGTACTGCTGGATAACCTGCCGCTATCTGCCGCCGTTCTTCGAACACCGCTACCGTGTGGTGTATTCGAAGATCGAGGACTGCATGCGCGTGGAAGACATCGCGCATCCCGCGGTGCGCGAGGTACTACGCTACATGAATTTCGACCAGGGAGTTGAAATTCACCACGACGGAGACTTGCCGGCGCGCAGCGGGATCGGCTCGAGTTCCTCGTTCGCGGTCGGATTGCTGCATGCGATGCACGCGCTCAAGAGCTACATGCCGACCAAGGTGGAGCTCGCGCGCCAGGCAATACACGTGGAACAGGACCTGCTGCGCGAGACGGTGGGCTGCCAGGACCAGGTGTTCGCGGCCCACGGTGGATTCAACAAGATCGAGTTCCTTCCCAACGACGAGGTCGTCGTCTCGCCCCTGACGCTGCCCCCGGACCGCCTGCGCGAGCTGGGCTCGCACCTGATGCTTTTTTTCACCGGCATCAGCCGGACCGCGTCCGAAGTGGCGAAGAGCTACACCGTGGATCTCGAAGCGAAGCGCTCGCAGTTGCGGCGCATGGGGGAAATGGTCGCCGAGGCGGTCGCGATCCTGCACTCGGGCGACAGCATCGAGCGCTTTGGCGCGCTGTTGCACGAAGCGTGGCTGGCCAAGCGGTCCCTCGACCGCAATATTTCGACCGGCGACGTCGACCAGCTGTACGAGGCGGCGCGCGCCGCGGGCGCCAACGGCGGCAAGCTTCTGGGCGCGGGCGGCGGCGGCTTCTTCCTGATCTTTGCCCGGCCCGATTCGCAGGACAGGATCAGGCGGGCGCTGTCCAAGCTCATTCACGTGCCGTTCCGTTTCGACTTCTCCGGCAGCCGGATCGTGTTTTTCGATCACGAGGAGGATTTCTCCGAGGTGGCGCGTGTGCGCAGCCTGCAGCCGATCAAGCCGTTCCGCGACGCCGACAAGGCCGCGGCGAAATGAAACCCGACGACCTCGACCTAACGGCCCGCCTGTACCGCTCGTTGCGCCGCATCCGGCGCGTCGAGGAGGCGATCGTCAAGGCGTATCCGAGCGACAAGATCAAGAGCCCGGTGCACCTTTCGATCGGACAGGAAGCGGTCGCCGTGGGCGTGTGCGAGGCGCTGGCCGCCGGCGACGTGGTGTTCGGCTCCTACCGCGGGCACGCGATGTATCTCGCCAAGGGCGGCAGCCTGCGCGGCATGATCGCCGAGCTGTACGGCAAGGTCGACGGCTGCGCCCGCGGCAAGGGTGGCTCGATGCATCTCGTGGATGTCCCGCGCGGCGTCATGGGGACCTCCGCGGTGGTGGCGACGACCGTCCCGAACGCGGTGGGCTACGCCTACGCGGCGAAGTACCGCCGCGAGCCGCAGGTGGTGGTGAGCTTCCTCGGCGATGGCGCCACGGAAGAGGGTGTTTTTGCCGAGAGCCTGAATTTCGCCGCGCTCAAGCGCCTGCCGCTGCTGTTCGTCTGCGAAAACAACGGCTACGCGATTCACACGCACCAGAGCAAGCGCCAAGCGACGCCGGACATCTGCGCGCGCGTGCGTGCGCACGGCATTGCCGCCGAGACCATAGAGGACGGCGACGTGTTCCGCATCCAGCAGGCCGCAAGCGCGGCCGCGGCGGCACTGCGGCAGGGCGGCGGGCCGCATTTCCTCGAGTGCATGACCAGCCGCTGGGTCGAGCACGTCGGTCCGGGCGAGGATTTCGGCCTGGGCTTCCGCAGCCGGGACGAAGTCGAGCCGTGGATCCACGGCGACCAGATGGCCCGCCTTGGTGGCATGCTGCCGGAGAAGAAGCGCGACGCGATCGACCACGAGGTCGAATCGGAGATCGCCGACGCGTTCGCGTTCGCCGAGCAAAGCCCGTTCCCCGGGCCTGACGAGCTCTACAAGCATGTCTACCGCTGACACTGCCCACAGGACGCTGTCGTACGTCGACGCAATCCGCGAGGCGACCGACCAGGAAATGGCGCGCGACCCGAGCGTGCTGCTGTTCGGGCTGGACGTGGACGACCCGAAGGCGATCCTCGGCACGACGCGCGGCTTGGCGGAAAAATACGGGCCTGAGCGCGTCTTCGGCACGCCGCTCTCGGAGGACGCCATGACCGGCGCGGCGGTGGGAATGGCGCTGGCCGGGCTGCGCCCGATCCACGTCCACATCCGCATGGACTTCGTCATGCTGGCGATGAACCAGCTGGTCAACATGGCGGCCAAGACCTATTCGATGTTCGGCGGCCAGGAGCACGTGCCGCTGGTGGTGCGCTCGATCATCGGCAAGAGCTGGGGCCAGGGCGCGCAGCACTCGCAGGGCCTGTATCCGCTTTTCATGCACATACCGGGCCTGAAGGTGGCCGCGCCCTCGACCCCGTTCGACGCCAAGGGCTGCATGGCTGCGGCGGTGCGTGACGACAACCCGGTGATGTTCATCGAGCACCGCATCCTCTACTACCAGCAGGGCTACGTGCCCGAGGGCGAAGTCCTGGTGCCGCCGGGCAAGGCGCGCGTCGCGGTGCGCGGCAAGGACGTCACGCTGGTAGGGATTTCGTACATGCAGGTGGAGTGCATGCGAGCGCAGCGCTACCTCGAGGAGAGGGGAATCAGCGCGGAGGTCATCGATCCCATCTGGCTCGCGCCGCTGGATATGGACACCATCGAGGCCTCGGTGCGCCGCACCGGGCGGCTCGTGGTGGTGGACAACAGTTGGATGACCTGCGGCGCCGGTTCGGAGATCATCGCAAGCCTCGTCGAGCGCTTGCAGGACGCGCCGGGCTGGGTAGCGAAGCGCATGGGCTTCGCGCCGGTACCCTGTCCGACGACGCCGAGCCTGGAGGAGCTTTTCTATCCGAACGCGCGCACCATCGCCGCCACCGCCTTCGACCTGGTCAAGGGCGGTGCGCAGGGCTGGCTGCCGGCGGAGCGCGCGGAGCTAAAGTCAATCGAATTCAAGGGACCTTTCTAGTGAACAGTTCTGCAATGCCGAAGCAGGTACCGGGCGGGCTCGACTGGCCGCTGATGGCGAACAACATTACGCGCGCCGACCTGGACGCAGTGATCGAGTACCTGCGCGGTGACGACATCATGCTCACGCAGTCGGGCAACGTGCGCGCCTTCGAGGAGGAGTGGTCGGCGTGGCTGGGCGTGAAGCACAGCGTGCTGGTCAATTCAGGGTCGTCGGCCAACCTGCTGACGCTCGCCGCGTTGAAGGAACTGCGCGGCGGCGGCGAGGTGATCGTGCCTACGCTGACCTGGGTCTCGGACATCGCCGCGGTCCTGCAGTGCGGTTTCGAGCCGGTGTTCGTCGACATCGATGCGCGTACCCTCGGGATGGACAACGAGGAGGTGCTGCGCAAGCTGACGCCGCGCACGCGCGCCGTGTTCATCACCCATATTCTGGGATACAACGCTTTGACCCGCCGCCTTCTGCAGGAATTGAAAATGAGAAAAATTCCTCTCATTGAAGACGTGTGCGAGTCGCACGGCGCGACCTTCGAGGGCCGCAAGCTGGGCGGCTTCGGTCTCGCCTCGAATTTCTCGTTCTATTACGCGCACCACATGAGCACCGTAGAGGGCGGCATGGTGTGTACCGACGACGCCGAATTGTGCGAAATGGTGCGCATGATGCGCTCGCACGGCATGGTGCGAGAGGCTCGCTCCGAGGAACTGCGTCGCAGCTACCGCGAGAAGCACCCGGACCTCAATCCGGACTTCATTTTTGCGTTCCCGTCCTGGAACATGCGCAGTTCCGAGATCAACGCGATCATCGGGCGCTCGCAGTTGAAGCGCCTGGACGGCAACAACGCGGAGCGGCAACGCAACCTGCTTCTGTTCCTGGAAGGGCTCGACCCGGCGCGCTACCAGGTCGATTTCGCGGTCGAGGAAAGCTGCAACTATGCGTTTACGCTGGTGCTCAAGCACCCGGATACGGCGCTGCGCGACAACGTCGAGCGCGCGTTGCGCGAGCATGGGGTCGAGTTCCGGCGCGGCACCTCCGGTGGGGGCAACCAGCTCCGGCAGCCTTACCTCAAGCGCATCCTCGGCGACCAGGCGACCAATTTCCCGCGCGTCGAGCACGTGCATTTCTTCGGCTACTACATCGGCAACTATCCCGGCCTCGACGAGCGCAAGATCCAGCGGCTGTGCGCGCTGCTCAACGGCCTGCCGGCGGCTTAGGGACGGCCCGTGGCTGACAAGCGCGAATTCAAGAGCGTCCTGATCACCGGCATCACCGGTTCGGGCGGGAGCTATCTGGCCGAATCCATTGTCGAGAGCCAGCCGCAGGTTGCGGTGCATGGCATCGCACGCTGGCACAGCACGACCTCGCAGAACAACCTGAGCGGGATCGCCGACCGTGTCACGGTGCACGAGTCGGACCTGAACGATTTCGGCTCCGTGCTCACGGTGCTGCAGGAAGTCCGGCCCGACGCGATCTTCCATCTCGCGTCGCACGCCAACGTGCGTGCGTCGTTCATCACGCCGAACGCGGTGCTCGCGAACAACATCCTGGGCACCGGCAACCTGCTGGAGGCGGTGCGACTTTCGGGGCAGAAGCCCTGGATCCAGCTGTGCAGCACGTCGGAAGTCTACGGCCAGGTCGATCCGAAGGATGTGCCGATCCGGGAAGACGCGCCGATCCGCCCGGCAAGCCCTTATGCCGTTTCCAAGGTGGCGCAGGACCTGCTCGGTTACAGCTACTTCGCCTCCTACGGCATGTACGTGGTCCGGACCAGGATGTTTGCTTACCTCAATCCGCGGCGCACCGATCTTTTCGCCACCTCGTTCGCGCGGCAGGTGGCGCGCATCGAGGCCGGCATCCAGAAGGAACTGGTGCACGGCAATCTCGACTCTGTGCGCACCATTATCGACGTGCGTGATGCGATGGACGCCTACTGGGTGGCGCTGCAGCATTGCGCGCCGGGCGAGGCCTACAATATCGGCGGCGCCACCAGCATGAAGGTAGGGGACTTCCTCGACCGGCTGAAGGCGATGGCACGCGTCCCTATTCCGAGCCGCGTCGATCCGAAACTCCTGCGCCCGGCCGACGTCACGCTGCAGATTCCGAACGTGGACAAGTTTGCCAAGGCAACCGGCTGGCGGCCGAAATACAGCTTCGAAGAGAGCATTGCCCACCTGTTCACCTACTGGCGCAAGCGCGTCGCTGCGGGAAATTCATGAGTAACATCCAGCAGATCAGGCTGCGCAAGAAAGGCGAGATCGAGGCGCAGCGCCCGGACGGCATTGCCGCCCCCGAGGGCAATACCGGAAAGCTGAAGGTCGCGCTGGTGCAGATCAACAACAGCTTCTCCGGCCAGAACTACCTGCCATACGCAGCGGGCCTGCTGCAGGCATACGTGCAGAAATACGCGCGCCTGCCGGAGCGCTACGATTTCGCGCTGCCGGTGTATTCACGCATCCCGGTCCAGGCGGCGGTGGATCGGCTGCTGGGGGCCGACGTGGTCGGCTTCAGCGTCTATGTGTGGAACATCCGCATCTCGCTGGAGATCGCGCGCCGAGTCAAGGCGGCGCGTCCCGGAACGCTGATCGTGTTCGGTGGTCCGCAGGTGCCTGACCGCGCCGAGGAGTTCCTGCGGCGCCATCCGTTCATCGATATCGTCTGCCACGGCGAGGGCGAAGCGGTGTTTCTCGGCCTGATCGAGAACTATCCCTCCCGCACCTGGGACAACGTACCGTCGACCAGCTGGCTGCGTGCCGACGGCAGTTTCGCGAACAAGCCGCGCGCCGAGCGCCTGAAGGACATTGCGGTGATCCCCTCGCCCTACCTCGGCGGCGTGTTCGATCCGCTGATGAAGGCGAATCCCGACGAGAAGTGGCTGATACTGTGGGAAACCAACCGCGGCTGCCCGTTCCAGTGCACGTTCTGCGACTGGGGTTCGGCGATCGCCGCCAAGGTGAGCCAGTTCGACATTGAGCGCCTGCTGCGCGAGGTGGACTGGTTCGCGGAGCACAGGATCGAGTTCATCTTCTGCTGCGACGCGAACTACGCCATGCTGGCGCGCGACTACGAAATTACCAAGTACGTCGCCGAGACCAAGGCGAAGCT
>CAMBSA010000003.1 GCA_945869935.1 Bordetella parapertussis
ACGATCGCATTCGACTTGACGTACTTGGCAACGCGCCAGGCAAACAGCAGATCGTCGAGTTGTGCCGGTGTCGGCTGCAGTTTTGTCACCACGCGAAGCTGCGCGGCGGTGATATTCAGGCTGTCGGGCGACTGCACGAGAAGTCCGCCACCGACCCGCTTGACGTCCCAGGGTACGGTCCCGCTGCCAAGGTCGACTTCAAGAAGCCGCGCATTCTGTTTCGACGCAAACGCCTTGCGTGCGGCATCGTCATAGGCGGGTGCAATAACGACTTCGACAAACTGCTTCGCCACCGCTTCTGCCGCCGCGCCGTCGAGCGGACGGTTGAAGGCGATGATCCCGCCAAACGCGGAGCTGGGGTCGGTGGCGAACGCGAGCTTGTAGGCCTCGAGCGGCGTATCGGCCACCGCGACGCCGCAAGGGTTCGCGTGTTTGACGATCACGCAGGCGGGGCGATCAAAGGTCTTGACGCATTCCCAGGCCGCGTCCGAGTCGCCGATGTTGTTGTACGAGAGTTCCTTGCCCTGCAACTGTCGGTAGCGGGCGAGGCTGCCCGCGGCGGGCTCGAGGTCGCGGTAGAACGCGGCGCTCTGGTGCGGATTCTCGCCGTAGCGCATGTCCTGCACCTTCACGAACTGCGCGGTGAAACGCTCCGGGTAGGCGTTGCGGCTTCCATCTGCCGCAAGCGACCCGAGGTAGTTGCTGACCGCGGCGTCGTAGGCGGCGGTATGGGCGAAGACCTTTTTTGCCAGCGTGAAGCGGGTGGCGTCCGACAGCGCGCCCGCGTTCGCGCGAAGCTCATCGAGGATAGCCGCGTAGTCGGTGGGGTCGGTCACCACGGCGACACCGCCGTAGTTCTTGGCCGCCGCGCGCAGCATCGTCGGGCCGCCGATGTCGATGTTCTCGATCGCATCCTCCAGCGGGCAGTCGGCACGCGCCACGGTCTGCGCGAACGGGTAGAGGTTCACCACGACCATGTCGATCGGCTCGATGCCGGCATCGGCAATCGCCTTGAGGTGCGCAGGCAGATCGCGGCGTGCGAGCAATCCGCCGTGGATCTTCGGATGCAGGGTCTTGACGCGACCGTCGAGCATTTCGGGAAAGCCGGTCACCTGCGCGACTTCGGTGACATCCAGCCCTGCGTCGGCCAGCAGTTTCGCGGTGCCGCCTGTGGAGACGAAACGGATGCCGAATTTCGCCAGTTCGCGCGCGAATTCGAGCACGCCGGTCTTGTCAGATACGCTGATAAGGGCGCGGCGAACCGTGATGTTCATTCGCCGGACCTCTAGATCTTGATCTTCAGCGAGAGCATCTTCTTTCGCAGCGTGTTGCGGTTGATGCCTAGCATCTCCGCCGCGATGGTCTGGTTGCCTTCGGCGTGATCGAGAACCACCTCGAGCAGCGGGCGCTCCACGTTCTTCAGCACCATGTCGTAGACCGACCGCGGCGTCGCGCCGTCCAGGTCCTTGAAGTAACGCTCCAGCGATCGACGGACGCAGTCCCCGATTTCGTTCGTCTGCCTCATGCAGCTAACCTCTCGTCATATCGCAGCCGGTCGCCGGCCTGCGCGAGTTCATCAAAAAAACGGATTACCGCCGAGCGCTGTGAATCGCAGCGCTCGAGCGTGTTCATGAATCGGCGGAAATGCTCGCCACCGGGCAGGTCGCGCGTGTACCAGCCGATGTGCTTGCGCGCCACGCGCACGCCGGATTCGGCGCCGTAGAGGGAATACAGTCCCTCGAGGTGCTCGAGAAGAACGGCGCGGATTTCGACGACCATCGGAGCGGGCGCAGTTTGCCCCGTGGCGATGTGGTGCTCGATCTCGCGAAAGATCCAGGGTCGTCCCTGGGCCGCGCGCCCGATCATCACGCCGTCGGCGCCGGTGTAGTCGAGCACGCGCTTGGCCTGTTCCGGCGTATTGATATCGCCATTGGCAATCACCGGCAGCTGCGTCGCCTGCTTTACCGCGCGGATCGTGTCGTATTCCGCATCGCCCGAGAAGCCGCAGGCCCGGGTGCGGCCGTGCAGGGCGAGCGCGCGGATGCCGCTTTGTTCGGCAATGCGCGCCACAGTGAGCGCGTTGCGATTGGTCGCGTCCCAGCCGGTGCGGAACTTGAGCGTCACCGGCACATCCACCGCGCGAGCGACGGATTCGAGTATGCGGCCAACGAGCGTCTCGTCGCGCAGCAGGGACGAACCCGCCATCGCGTTGCACACTTTTTTTGCCGGGCAGCCCATGTTGATGTCGATGATCTGCGCGCCGCGGTCAACGTTGTAGCGCGCAGCATCGGCCATCATTTGAGGATCAGCGCCGGCGATCTGCACCGAAATCGGATCGGTCTCGCCGGTGTGGTCGGTACGAAGCCGCCCCTTGCGCGTATCGCGCAGCGACGCCTGCGAGGACACCATCTCCGACACCGCGAGTCCGGCGCCGAATCGCCTGCAGAGTTGCCGGAACGGCCTGTCCGTGACGCCTGCCATCGGCGCGACGAACAAATTGTTCCTCAGCACGTGTGTGCCGATTTGCACGATCGTTTTCTCGGAGGGGTGAAAGACGGAAGGGGAATTCTATACCTAATCGACGCATCGACATCAACACTTCCTTTGTGAAAACAGGAAATGTTTTTGCCTCGATGGTTTACGGCAAAGCCCTCGCGCCGAACATCATCCGCCGTGCAAGAAATTCGCGCGCCGGAGGCAGGACATCGAGCGCGAACAGGCCGAATCCGCGCGCGCAACGCGCAAACGGGTCGTCGGTGGAGAACATGCGCACGAATAAATCCGTGGCGCGTACGCTGCCGAGGCGATCAAGTCTGCGTCGGCGCAGATAGTGCTCGACGAACCCTGCGCCGCCGATTTCGTCGCGAGGCCACGAACCGGCGAGTTCCGCAAGTTCCCATGCGTCCCGAAGTCCGAGGTTAAGTCCCTGTCCCGCAACCGGATGCAATGTTTGCGCGGCGTTGCCGATTGTCAGCACCTGCGGTACAGGCGCAGGATCGCGCACCCGCAGTTGCAGAGGAAAAACACCGCGTTCGCCCGCTTCGATGAATGCGCCTGCCCTGCGCCCGAATGCGGTGCCGAGTCGCGCAAGAAACTCGTGGTCCGGCAGCGCGGCCAATGCGTGTGCGTCGTCCGGTTGCAGGCTCCAGACGAGTGCATAACGGTCGCGATACGGCAAAAGCGCGATCGGCCCGTCTTCGGTGAATCGTTCCCAGGCGCGCCCTTCAGAGGGGCTGTCGGTCTTCACCGAGGCGACCAGCGCGGACTGATGGTAGTCGCGCTGCGTCACCGGGGTTGCGCCGGCTGAAGTGGCATCGATCGCGGGCAACGTGCCTTCGGCGATCACGAGCAGCCGGGTCCGGAGATGCTGAATAGCCTGGCCCGAGTCCGGGTCTGAGGTCACGCGGACAGTAATCTGTCCTGCCTCCGCTTCCGATCCGGTGACGGTTCCGTTCATCGGTTTCCTGCCGAGTGTCCGGCCGAGTGCGGGCAAAAGGTCCGAATACGCGATTACGTGTCCCAGCGCAGGAAGCTTGTAATCCCTGTGATCGATCAGTGTGCGTCCGAAGCCGCCACGCTGCGACACATGGATGGTGCGAATCGGTGTCGCGTTCAGCCCGCGCCACGCACCCAGCCGTTCGAGCAAAATCCGGCTTGCGTGCGAAAGCGCGATCGGGCGGTCGGAGGCGGTCGTCGATGTGCTGACGAGTGTGGCTCGTACACCGAACTGCTCAAGCGCCCGGGCGAGCGCGAGGCCGACCGGGCCGCCGCCGGCGATGACGATGTCTGCGGATTCAGGCACTGCCGACAAGTGCCTCGATGTCCGCCGCGGCCTTGGGTGTCTCCCGGGTAAGCACTTCGCAGCCCGACTCGGTGACGAGCACGTCGTCTTCGATGCGGATGCCGATGTTCCAGAATTTTTCCGGCACCTTGTCGTTCGGACGCACGTAGCAGCCAGGCTCGACGGTGAGCGTCATGCCGGGTTGAAGCGCACGCCAGGCATTCGCGTGCTTGTATTCACCGACGTCGTGCACATCCAGGCCGAGCCAGTGGCCGGTGCGATGCATGTAGAAGCGGCGGTAGTCCTCGGTTTCGATGACCCGGTCGAGCGGACCTTCGCACAAGCCAAGGTCAATGAATCCCTGCGCGAGAATTCTTACCGCCGCTTCGTGCGGTTCGTTCCAGTGGCGTGCGGGTTTCACCGCGGCGATCGCGGCAAGCTGCGATTCGAGCACGATCTCGTAGAGATCGCGCTGCGGTCCGGAGAACTTGCCGCCCACCGGCCAGGTGCGGGTGATGTCGGCCGCATAGCCGTCAAGCTCGCAGCCGGCATCGACCAGCAGCAGGGCGCCGTCGGCAAGCGGCTGGTTGTTCTCGCGGTAATGCAGCACGCAGGCGTTCGCGCCGCCGGCGACAATCGGCCAGTAGGCGGGATACTGTGCGCCGCCTCGGCGGAATTCGTATTGCAGTTCGGCCTCGATTTCATACTCGGCCTTGCCCGGGCGCGTGGCGCGCATTGCGCGCACATGTGCCGCTGCAGAGATCGTCGCCGCGCGACGCATGGTGGTGATCTCCGCGTCGTCCTTGAACAGGCGCATTTCGTCGAGCGCGAGCCGCACATCGCGAATGTCTGCCGGCGCGCTCACTCCGGTACGTGCCTGTGCTCGAACCTGGTTGAGCCATCCGAGCACGCGGGTATCCCAGGCGGTGTCGGCGCCCGGGGCGTACCAGAGCGCGGGCTGGTTGGCGATCAGTCCGGGGAGCATTTCATCGAGCAGGCCGATCGAATGGGCTTCGTCCACGCCAAAGTGCTCGCGAGCTGCCTCCGGGCCGAATCGGAACCCTTCCCAGAGTTCGCGCTCCACGTTCTTGTCGCGGCAGAACAGGATCGAGCGAGGCTCCGCGCCGGCGATCAGGACCAGCACCGCCTCCGGTTCGGGAAAGCCGCAGAGGTACCAGAAGTAGCTGTCGTAGCGGAACAGGTAGTCGCTATCGCGATTGCGCATGCGCTCGTGGGCGGTCGGGATGATCGCGATCCCGGCCTGCATCGTCTGCTGCAGACGGCGGCGTCGTTCTGACTGTTTTTCGTAGTCGCTCATCGTGTCTCTAATGGGTTGTGGTGAACAGCCGAACCCGCCGCGTAACGCGCACGTCTAGGCCGGGCGAAGCATCCGGTCGAGTTCCGCGAGTCGTTGCGGTGTTCCGATATCCTGCCAGAGTCCGGTGTGGATTTCCCCGCTCGCGCGTCCGTCGTCGGCCGCGCGGCGCAAAAGGGGCGCGAGTTTCGCTGCCTGACCGGGAGCCAGCGCCCGGAACAGTTCTGCACGGTACACGCCGATGCCGGAAAAAGTAAGCATCGTCTGCCCGCGATTGCGCAATTCCCCGCTTTCCAGCGCGAAATCGCCGTTCGGGTTGTGCGCGGGGTTTGGCACGAGAAGGACATGCGCAAGCCGCATTTCGCGCGGTTGTGCGGCGAGAGGACGAAAGTCGATACCGGAGTGGATGTCGCCGTTGACGACGAGAAATGTCTCGCCGAGCAGCGGCAGGGCCTTGCGAATGCCGCCCGCGGTCTCGAGCGCGGTGCCTTCGGGCGAGTACTGTATTGATGCGCCATACGCCGAGCCATCGCCGAGCGTAGCCTCGATCATTTCGCCAAGATGCGCATGATTGATCACGAGTTCAGTGAAGCCCGAGCGCACCAGTGCATCGATCGTCCAGGCAATCAGCGGCTTTCCGCCCGCTTCGAGCAAGGGCTTGGGCGTCGAATCGGTCAGCGGGCGCATGCGCTCGCCTCGGCCTGCGGCGAGGATCATCGCTTTCATCGGTACGGGTAATCCGGTAGAGGCGTCGCGAAATTCAAGCGGCGGCTCCGTCCTGCAGCCGGTCGACGATTTTTGCGAGCGGCGCAAGTTCGCGGTAGCGTTCGCTGGCACGGCGCAGGTAGCCGAGCACGCGCGGCTGGTCATCGAGATAGCCGCGCTTTCCGTCCCGGCAGGCGAGCCGAGCGAAAATTCCGACCACCTTGATCTGGCGCTGTACGCCCATCCATTCGAAATCGCGGTAGAACTCGCCGAAATCGGCGTGCACCGGCAGGCCGGCTCGCCGCGCCTGGTCCCAGTAGAAGATCGCCCAGTCAATGACGCGTTCCTCGTCCCAGGCAATGTATGCGTCGCGCAGGAGCGAGACAAGGTCGTAGGTGATCGGCCCTTCGACCGCATCCTGGAAATCCAGTACTCCGGGTCCGGGGTCGCAGACCATCAGGTTGCGCGAATGGTAGTCGCGATGCACGAATACCCGCGGCTGGGCGAGGTTGTTCGCGAGGATGCTTTCGAACGCAAGACGCAAGGACTCGTCGTCATCGGGCATGAGAGGCGCACCAAGCTGACGCTCGATGTACCACTCCGGAAACAATTTGAGCTCGCGGGTGAGCAGGGCGCGGTCGTAGGGAGGTAGAACCTCCGGACGGCTGGCCGTCTGAATTTTTACCAGGGCGCGGATCGCGTCCTTGTAGAGCCGGTCCGCGCTCGCTTCGTTCAGTTCATCGAGATACGTCCGGTTGCCCAGGTCGCTCAGCAGCAGGAATCCCTGTTTCAGGTCCTGCGCGTGAACCCTTGGCACCATCACGCCGGCTTCGCCAAAAAGCGCGGCGACGCGCACGAACGGGCCGCAGTCTTCCTTCTCCGGAGGCGCGTCCATTGCGATGCGTGAGCCGCCATCGGGCAGGCTGATCCGGAAGTAACGCCTGAAGCTCGCATCGCTGGAGGCGGGAGCGAGCGCAAACTTATCGGTGCCCACGGCAGCGGCAAGCCATTGGCGCAGCAGTTGAATTCTGTCCACGATTGCCTTGTGAAGGGATTTGTGCGATTTTAACAGCCGCCTTCCCCATAACCCATCAAGACAAGCCCCCCCAAGAATATGTCCGCCGCCTCGCTGCGCCGCGCGGTGCTCGCGGTCCTATTGCCCGCAGTCGTGCTGCTTCCCGCGGCATTGCCGGTGCATGCGCAGGTCACCGGCCTGCGTCCGCTGACCAAGCCACCGCCGCCGGTCAGGATAGACCCCCGCACGCTGCCATCCCGTATAACCGCCGACCGTCTCGAAGGCGTCTCGGAGAAGGAGACGATCGCCGAGGGCAAGGCCGAAATCAATCGAGGCACGACGGCGATATTCGCCGACTGGTTGCGCTTTGATAACGAGGCGGAGGAAGTCGAAGCGAAGGGCAGCGTGCGAATCGAGCGCGATGGCGACGTCGTAACCGGCCCCGCCCTGCGTTACAGGATGAACGATGGCACCGGAGTGTTCGAGTCGCCGGTGTTTTCGATCGCGCCGCGTCCCCGGCGCGATCTCGAGCCGGTGTCGGCCAGAGGCAGCGCGAGCAAGGTCGAATTCCTGGGTGACGACCGTTACCGGGTGCTCGACGGAAGTTTCACGACCTGCAAGCCCGGCAACGAAGACTGGGTTCTGCGCGCGGAGCAACTGGATCTCGACTACGGCAAGAATCTCGGCACTGCCAGGTGGGCCACGCTGTATTTCATGGACACGCCGCTGATCAAGACGCCGACGCTGGAATTTTCGCTCAACAACGAACGGAAATCGGGCTTCCTGTCTCCAATCGTCGGTGTGACGGGCAAGAGTGGCCCCGAGATAACCGTGCCTTACTACCTGAATCTGGCACCCAACTACGATTTGACGGTCCTGCCGCGCTACATGGAAAAGCGCGGCCTGCAGTTCGGCGGTGAATTTCGCTACATGGATCGCACCTATAACGGCGTGGCTCGGGCCGAGGTACTTCCTGACGATCAGCAGCGCGGCATTACCCGATCGGTAATGGCGCTGAGCCACTCGTACAAGGACGGTCCGTGGAGTGGCGGCCTGAATCTCAACAAGGCATCCGATAACGACTACTTCAAGGATCTCTCCAGTCGCCTGAGCATTGTTTCGCAGACCTATCTTCCTCGCGAAGGGGTCCTTGCATATCAAGGAGCGTTACCTTCTGGCGGGGCTTGGGGCGTAACCACGCGTTTTCAGAGTTTCCAGACGCTTCAGGATCCATCGAATCCGGTGCTTATCCAGTATTCCCGTGCGCCGCAGGTGTTGCTCAACGCAGGGCGTCCTGATGTAGGTGGATTCGATTTTGGATTCTTGGCGGAGACCGTTGATTTTCATCACCCGGAGAAGGTCGTGGGCCTGCGTACGCGCCTTCAGCCCTCGGTTAGTTATCCGATGATTACGCCGGGTGCATTTTTGACACCCAAAATTGGCTTGGACACCACGTTCTACAGCCTTGGCCGAACGTCAGTTCTGCCGGGTACGCCCGACACGATCCAGCGTACGCTGCCGGTATTCAGTGCGGATTCGGGCCTGATATACGAGCGTGATTCGAAGTATTTCGGCCAGTCGTACCAGCAGACGCTGGAGCCGCGTGCGTATTACCTGTTCCGGCCGTATCGCGATCAAAGCAATATTCCAATCTTCGATACGGCGATATCAGATTTCAACTACACACAGATTTTTTCGGAAAACACCTTTGCGGGCGGGGACCGCTTGGTCGATGCGAATCAAGCCACGCTTGCAGTTACGAGCCGCCTGCTCGCCCCGTCGAGTGGTCAGGAGGCACTTCGTGCGACCGTAGGTCAGCGTTATTACCTTCGCGATCAGAGGGTGACGCTGGACGCGAATTCTGTGCCGCGAACTTTTCGGACTTCCGACTGGATCGCTTCCTTCGCAGGGCGTGTCACTCCGAAATGGACGATGGAAACCAACGTCCAGTACAACACTCGCGAGGCTCAGACGGAACGACTAACAGTAGGTGCCCGCTACAACCCGGAATTGCTCAAGACGATAAACATGAGCTATCGGTATATGCGAGATACGTTCAATCAGGCGGATGTCTCCGCGCAATGGCCGCTGGGTGGCGGCTGGCACGGCGTCGGCCGAATGAACTATTCCATCAAGGACAGCCGTATTGCCGAATCGCTTGCCGGCCTGGAATACAATGGAGGCTGCTGGATCGTTCGCGGCGTGTTGCAGCGCTTTGCGACCGGTACGGGCGGCGGAACCACCAACGCAATATTTATCCAGCTGGAACTGAACGGCTTCTCGCGCATCGGCGCAAACCCGCTTGAGGCGCTCAAGCGCAACATTCCCGGCTATACGCGTCTGAACCAGACCGTCCCCCCCGGACGGGCATTCGACTTCGAAAGCAACCAAGGTGCATTCTGATTTAAACGGATTCGACCCCCGGGCCGCCCCTGGATCGTATATACGGTCCCTCGGCCTGGTCGGCATACTTTTTGCGCTCTTCGCGTCTTGCTCGGTAACCAGCGCACTGGCGCAGGGCGGTGGACGGCGTATTGCGCTCGTCGATCGTATTGTCGCGGTGGTGAACAACGAGGTGATCACCCGAGTCGAGCTGCAGGGGCAGGTGGACCGTTCGCTTGACGAACTCCGGCGCCGCAAGGTGCCGCTGCCAGCGGCCGAGGATATTGAGCGGCAGGCGCTTGAACGCCTGATCATGGACCGGGTGCAGATCCAGTTTGCCAACCAGACATCGTTGAAAGTGGATGACCTCGAGCTTGATCGGGCGCTTGCGCGCATCGCAGAATCGAACAACCTGTCGCTGACAGAATTCCGTCGCACACTTGAGCGTGACGGAGTCCCTTTCGACCGCTTTCGTGAGGAAATCCGCCAGGAAATCGTTCTGACAAGACTGCGCGAGCGTGAGGTGGACAACAAGATCACCGTTGGCGATAGCGAGATCGACAACTATCTCCTCGAGCAGCGGGACGCGAAGGTTGCGCCGAGCGAGTTCCATCTCGCGCATATTCTCGTGCGGATTCCCGAGCAGGCGAGCCCCGAACAGGTGGATCGCCAGCGCACCAGGGCCGAGGAAGCCGGCGCACGGCTCAAGCAGGGAGCGGATTTTGCGCAGGTCGCTGCGACCTATTCGGATGCGCCTGACGGACTGAAGGGGGGCGACATGGGGTGGCGCAGTCAGGATCGCCTGCCGGAATTGTTTGCAGAGGCGGCGGCGAAGTTGAATCCGGGGGATGTAAGCGCGCCCCTTCGCAGTCCGGCGGGCTTTCACATTCTCAAGCTGGTGAATCGACGCGGGGGCACGGCGGCCCTGATGATAGAGCAGACGCATGTGCGCCATATTCTTGCGCGCACCAACGAGGTGGTGTCGGAAGGCGACGCGAAACGCAAACTCGTTCAGTTGCGCGAGCGCATCGTCAACGGCGCGGCTGATTTTGCAGATCTCGCCAGACAGCACTCGGATGACGGTTCGGCGAGCCGCGGCGGGGACCTCGGCTGGCTCTATCCGGGCGACACCGTACCCGAATTCGAGAGGTCGTTTCGCGAACTCAAACCGATGGAAATCAGCGAACCGATCAAGTCGTCTTTTGGCTGGCATCTTATGCAGGTGATCGAGAGGCGGGTCGCAGACGTCTCGAGTGACCGGAAACGCCTTGATGCGCGGCGCGTGCTGCGTGACAGGAAAAGCGACGAGGCGTATCAGGACTGGCTCCGGCAAATGCGTGATCGCGCCTACGTCGAGTACCGGCTCGAGGACAGGTAGGCGCCTCGCATTCGCGGAGGCGAAAATGAACACGTCGACAGCAGCAGGCGTATCCGTACGTCCGGTAATCGCGATCACTTCGGGTGAGCCGGCCGGCATCGGGCCGGATATCTGCATTTCACTCGCGCAGCACGTGTTTTCATCGAGGATTGTGGTGCTTGGCGACCTTCGAATGCTGCGGGAGCGTGCCGGGCACCTTCGAAATCCAGCGCGTCTTGTGGAGTATTGCCGCGGGGACAACGGTGCGGGTCAGACTGGTCACTCGGGTATCCTTGAGGTTCTGGATCTGCCGCTCGCAGTGGCCACCGAGGCGGGGCGCCTGGACGCCCTTAACGCCCCTTCGGTGTTGGCCATGCTCGACCGCGCGTTTGACGGCTGCCGCGCGGGCGAATTTTCCGCGATGGTGACAGCGCCGGTGCAGAAAAGCGTCATCAACGATGCGGGTATTCCGTTCTCGGGGCATACCGAATACCTTGCCGATCGCGGTGGCGCAGGTCCTGCGGTGATGATGCTGGTTGGTGGCGGTTTGCGGGTGGCTCTTGCAACGACGCATCTTGCGCTCAAGGATGTGCCGGCCGCGATAGATCGCGCCGGGCTTGTGCGCACAGTGCAAATTCTTGCCGGCGCATTGCGGCGGGATTTCGGTCGGCGCGATCCGAGGATTCTTGTCGCAGGGCTCAATCCTCACAGCGGAGAGGGCGGGCATCTTGGCCGTGAGGAAATCGAGACGATCGCCCCGGCGGTCGCGATGCTGCGCGCTGAGGGCATAGATGTTGTTGGTCCGTTGCCTGCCGATACGTTGTTCAACCCCGAGCGTCTGCGTGGGGTTGATGCGGTTCTCGCGATGTACCACGACCAGGGCCTGCCGGTGCTCAAGTTCGCCAGCTTCGGCTCGGGCATCAATGTCACGCTGGGCCTTCCGGTGATCCGCACCTCGGTCGATCACGGTACTGCGCTTGATCTCGCGGGCAAGGGCGGCTCGGATGCGGGCAGCCTGGTTGCAGCAGTGGAACTCGCGATCGCGATGGCCAATGCCCGTTCGGGCGGACCCGTATGAGCAATCCGTTGTCATCGCACCGCCCGCGACGGCGCTTCGGGCAGAATTTTCTGGTCGATCGCAGCTATATCGATCGCATCGTGGCCGCGGTGGCGCCCGAGCGCGATGACGCGGTGCTGGAAATCGGCCCAGGACAGGGGGCGATCACTGCGCCGCTTCTTGAGCGTCTCGACCGGCTGTATGCGGTGGAGATCGACCGTGATCTGGCACGGTCGCTCGGTGAACGATTCGCACCCGAACGACTGGTTCTGTTCTGCGAAGACGCGCTCGAATTCGACTATGCGCGACTGCCAGAGGCGCTGCGCGTGGTGGGCAACCTTCCCTATAACGTATCCACGCCGCTGCTGTTCCGGCTCGAGGCCTTCACATCGCGTTTCCGTGACATGCATTTCATGCTGCAGCGGGAGGTCGTCGACCGCATGGTCGCGGGACCGTCGACGCCCGCTTACGGTCGCCTGTCAGTGATGTTGCAGCGCCGGTTTGAACTGGAACGGTTATTCGTGGTTCCGCCGGGAGCCTTCCGTCCCCAGCCGGCCGTCCATTCGGCGATTGTCCGACTGCTACCGCGCAAGGAGGCGATTGCACCGGATGTAAGTGACGCGGCGTTCCGCAGCGTGGTCAGCGCAGCATTTTCGGGGCGCCGGAAAACCTTGCGCAACGCACTGTCGAGCTTGCTCCAGGGCGCGGATATTATCGCGGCGGGGATCGATCCGGGCCTGAGACCGGAGAATCTGGGTGTGTTCGAGTATTCGGAACTCGCCCGGGCGTTCGAGCGCAACCGGGATCGCGCGCCGATTCACAAAGAATGACCTTGCTGGCAAAATCACGTACCAGTCACGCAAATTGCAGTTAAACCGGAGTTGAACGATGGGCCTGCTCGACGACCTCAAAAAACAGGCTGAGACTGTTCAGTCACAGCAGATCTCGAAATCGGCAATGCGCGAGGAAATGCTGCAACAGGTCGACGAGAAGATGAAGCTCTCCTTCCAGTACCTGAACGAGCTACTCAAACATCTTGTGGTGCTTAAACCGGTCAATCCGGTGAAATTTTCAGTGCCTGGCGTCATTGATCTGCAGAATCTGCAATATGGCGAGTCATTCATCGATTCCAGGAAGTCGCGGGTAGCAAATGCCGATGTGTACGACCTGATCCAGATTTACCTGAAATGGGGATCGCCCGCGACCAAGGTGACGCTCGACCGCGACATGCCGGCGACGGCACAAAAAGTGCGTGACGCGCTTTTTGCATCGGGTATCAAGTTTGTTGAGGATGAAATAATGAGTGCACGCAGCTCGATCACCGGATGGAAATTCGGCATTGAATCGGCGCTGGTCACGGACATCCTGATCAAGCCTGACCTCGACCAGGGAAGGCTGATGTTTCGGGCGAAAAACCTGCTGCGGCTCGGCATCGATGACTTCGCGGTGCCAGCACCGGAAATGAGTGAAGGCGTGCTCGAGGAATTTGCAAAAACACTGCTTGGCCATCCGAGCGCATTCCAGAAATATAGGACTGTCTCGCCCCTGCGGTAGAGACATGAAGGGCGGCGCTCAGTCGCCCTTGCGCTCGATCAGTTCGATCCGGTAGCCATCCGGATCCTCAATGAAGGCCATTACCGTCGGGCTGAATTTCATTGGCCCCGGCTCCCGTACGATCTTGCCGCCGCGCTGTTTCATTGCATCGCAGGCGGCATAGACATCGGGTACGGCGATCGCCACATGCCCGTAGCCGGTGCCAATTTCGTATTTGTCCACGCCCCAGTTATGGGTCAGCTCGATCACTGCGCCGTCGGCTTCTTCACCGTAGCCGAGGAATGCCAGGGTGAATTTGCCGTCTGGGAAGTCCTTCTTGCGCAGAAGGCGCATGCCCAGCACCTCGGTATAAAAACGGATCGAGCGATCGAGATCGCCCACGCGCAGCATCGTGTGCAGAATTTTCACCGTGCAGCCTCCAGGTCGGGCAGCCGCCTTCCGAGCAGTCGTAGCTCGTTGCGCGCCGCAAGGTAATCCGGGTAGAGCCGCTCCACGATCTTCCAGAAGCGGCGTGAATGATTGAGTTCCTTCAGGTGCGCAATCTCGTGCGCCACTACGTAGTCGATCAGGGGCAGCGGTGTGTGAAACAGCCGCCAGGTCAGCAGCACCCGACCGTCCGAGTGGCAACTGCCCCATTGTCCGCGCGCGTTGGACAGACGCAGTTTCGGCATCGGAACCCCGAGTCGCTGCGCGTAGATGCCCAGACGCTCGGCGAAGAGTGTGCTCGACTCGGTCCTGATCCAATCCAGTGTGCGTGCGCGCAGTTGCGCCGGATCGCCCGGCTGCTCGAGCCCGATTTCGAGGCGACCATCGTGCAGTCGTCCGAAGCGTTCACCCGGAACCGGTGCGAGCTCGATTTCGTTTCCAAGTATCGGAAAGCGGGCGCCCGCACGCCAGCTGAATCCCGGCGATGCATGCTGCGCCGAGTCGCGCAGGCGGCGCCTGATCCAGCGCGATTTCTGGCTCAGGAATGCCTCGATCTCGACGACCGGCATCGACAAGGGCGCGCGCGCGCGCACGCCGTGGCGGTCAACATAGATCGCCAGCGTGCGGCGTCGCACGCGCTCCAACCGGTACACGATCCAGCCGTCGGCGAGCAAGGCACGGCGTATCGCATCGCCCGCCTGGCTATGCGTGCTCGTGATGGCGGCGTCGAATCCGAGTTCGAGTTGATCGGATCGAAGGTCGATCCGGTCCAGCGGGGCGCTCGGGGCGCGTGCGGCGATTCCGTTCCGATTCATCGAAGCAGCGCCGGCATCCGGCTCTCGATCCATTCCTCGACCCGCGCATTGAGCGCTTCGGGAGTCAGACCTTCCGGAGAGATCGGTTCGCCAATCAGGACGGTAACCGTGCCCGGTCGCTTTATGAACGCATTGCGCCGCCAGAACAATCCGGCATTGTGGGCGACAGGCACCACCAACGCCCCCGTCTTGACGGCAAGCCACGCGCCCCCCACCCGGTATTCGCCGCGCGTTCCGGGTGCGACTCGCGTGCCCTCGGGAAATATCGCGATCCAGAACCCTTGCGAGAGGCGTTCGCGCCCTTGTGCAAGCATGCGCTTCAAGGCACTCGTGCCTTTTCTGCGGTCGATCGAGATCGGGCTCATCAGAGCGAGTCCCCAGCCGAAGAAGGGAATCCAGAGCAGTTCGCGCTTCAACACAAGCACCTGCGGCGGAAAGATCACCTGAAAGGCGAGCGTTTCCCAGGCCGACTGATGTTTGGCGAGGATGATTGCAGGTTGTGAAGGAAGATGTTCCAGTCCTTCCACACGGTAGCGGATGCCGAGAACGACTTGCGCAAGCGCGATGACCGCCCGTGACCAGCCCGAAATCAGGCGAAACCGTATCTGCGCAGGCAGCGGGAATGTCGCGAGGGCGAACAGAGCGTAGGGCGGCGTGATCAGCAGCAGTGCCGCGGCGAAGACGAGCGACCTCAGCAGGATCATTGAAGAAGTGCGGTGGCCGCCGACGCCAAATCGGGATAGATCAGGGTGCCGGGGGGCATTTCACCCTTGTCGCGGGTCTTGGTTCCGTTTCCGGTGAGCACCAGCATCGGCTGTGCGCCGCACGAATTCGCAGCGTCGAGGTCGCGCTGGCTGTCCCCGATGGCAGGTACCTTTGCGAGCGACGCGCCGTAGCGTTCGGAGATTGCGTAGTACATGCCGGGGTTCGGCTTTCGATTGGGTGAATTCGACTCTGCCGTGTCGGGACAGTAGAACACCGCCTCGATGCGGCCGCCGACCTGATTGACCGCGCGGTGCATCTTGGCATGTATCGCATTCAGCGTTGCCATGTCGAACAGTCCGCGGCCAACGCCTGCCTGATTGGTTGCAACGACGATGCGCCATCCCGCCTGGGTGAATCGCGCGATCGCCTCGAGGCTGCCGGCGATAGGGCGCCATTCGTCCGGGCTCTTGATGTAGTGCGCGCTGTCGTGGTTGATCACGCCGTCGCGGTCGAGGATCAGCAGCTTCACGCGGCGAGCCTGGACAGGTCGGCGATCCGATTCATGCTCGCGTGAAGCTTGCCGAGGAAGGCGATGCGGTTCGCGCGCAGCGCGAGGTCCGGGTCCATCACCATTACCTTGTCAAAGTACGCATCGACCAGCGAGCGCAACCCGGCCAGTTTCTTCAGGCCGGCGGTGTATTCGGTGTTGGCGAAGTCGCGCTCGATCTCCGGTTGCAGTTCGGTGAACGCGAGGCCAAGCGCGCTTTCTTCGGCGAGCACGAAGCGATCGCTGTTGAAATCGGCGGGCACCGAGTCCCCCGCCTGCCGGAGGATGTTGCCGATACGCTTGTTCGCGGCGGCGAGGCTGGCGGCTTCCGGCAGTTGATTGAAGCTGCGCACCGCATCGAGACGCTTGCGCACGAGGTCAACGCGCCCGGGGAGGAGGCAAAGCACGGCATCCACTTCGTGCACACTGAACCCCTGATCGGTGAAGTAGCCACGCATGCGATCGAAGATGAAGAGCGTCAGCTCGGAACGTGCGTCACCGAATCCGGCGACACCATGGAATCCGCTGAAGGCGGCGTCGATCATTTCATTCAGTGGTGCGGCAATTGATTTTTCGCCAAGCAGGCGAATCACCCCAAGCGCGGCACGCCGCAGGCCGAACGGGTCGCGGTCGCCGGTCGGTTGCTGACCGATACCGAACAGTCCGGCAAGCGTATCCAGTTTGTCGGCGAGCGCGACCACGCAGGCGATCGTGCCCGCGGGAAGCGCGTCCCCGGCATAGCGCGGACGATAGTGATCCTCGATTGCGTCGGCGACTTCCGCGGGTTCGCCGTCGGCGAGCGCGTAGTAGCGGCCCATGATGCCCTGCAACTCCGGAAACTCGCCGACCATCGACGAGGTGAGGTCGGCCTTGACAAGCCATGCGGCGCGTTCCGCGAGCGTGGCATCGAGGCCGAGCGTGTGTGCGATCTTCCCGGCGAGTTTTTCCAGACGTTCGATTCGCTGAAACTGGCTGCCGAGCTTGTTGTGATAGACGATGGATTCGAGCTTCGACACGCGCGACTCGAGCCTGACCTTCTTGTCGGTTTCGAAGAAAAACCGGGCGTCGGCGAGACGCGGCCGCACGACGCGCTGATTGCCCTCGACGATGTTGCGCGGATCGGCAAGCCGCATGTTGCTCACGATCAGGAAGCGGTGGCTGAGCTTGCCCGCGCGCGTGCCGGTGGATTCGAAGAGCGGGAAATACTTCTGGTTCTGCCGCATGGTGAGAATCAGGCATTCCTGCGGTACGGCGAGAAACTCCGGCTCGAATTCGCCAAGGTAGACCGTCGGACGTTCCACCAGCGCGGTAACTTCGTCCAGAAGCGGGATGACACTCTCCTCCGGGCCGAGCGACGCGCCGAGCCGTGCGGCTTCCGCATCCAGCTGGGTACGGATATCCGAGCGCCGGCGCTGGAAGTCGGCAATCACGCCGCCCTCGGACTCCAGTCGGGTTTCGTATTCGTCGGCGTGTGCAAGCGCGATGTCACGGGTCCCCTGGAATCGGTGACCGTGCGTCAGCCGACCCGAGGTCAGTCCCAGCACCGAAACCGGCACGATCTCCACGCCGTGCAGGGCGACAAGGCCATGTGCAGGGCGCACGAAATGCACGGTCGTCTCGCCATCGGCGAGCTGGTAACCCATCACCTTCGGGATCGGCAACTTTGCGATCGCGTCGGTGATCGCTGACTGCAGGCCCTCGGCGAGCGAAACGCCTGCGAGGGTTCTATGCAGGTAGATGAATTCCGCGCCGCCCTCGGTGCGTCGTTCGAGTTGCGCGGTATCCGCGGCAACGCCTTCCTTATCGAGACGCTTGCGAAGTGCGTCGGTCGGCTGATCGCCGGCGTAGGCAACCTTCGCGGGCCTAAGCTTTTTCGATTCCGCGCGGTCGTCGGCGCGGGCGCGAACCATCGGGACGTGCACTGCGAGGCGGCGTGGCGTGGCAAAGGCGCGTGACGCGCTTGCGTCGCCGACTATGAGTTGATGCCGCGACAGCGCGGCGACGAGTTCCTGCGCGAACACGCGGCCGAGAGTCTCGAGCGCCTTAGGCGGAAGCTCCTCGGTGAACAGTTCCACCAGCAGCGGCGCGGTGCTCATGCAGCCTCCGCGCGCTTGAGCATCGGAAAGCCGAGGCGTTCGCGTGACTCGAAATAGGCCTGGCCCACCGCGCGTGCCAGTGTGCGGATGCGGCCGATA
>CAMBSA010000004.1 GCA_945869935.1 Bordetella parapertussis
TCGCGCGCCACCGTCACCGTCAGGCGCACACCGGTGGCGGCCAGCGGGTGTCCGATCGCGATCGCACCGCCATTTACGTTCACCCTGGCATGGTCAAGCCCCAGTTCACGTTCCACCGCAAGACACTGCGCTCCGAAGGCTTCATTGATCTCGAACCGGTCCACAGCATCAAGCGACAGGCCGGCACGTTCCAAAAGGAGACGAATCGCGGGCGCGGGGCCGATCCCCATGATTTCCGGTGCCACGCCGATCACCGCCGCGGCCCGCACACGCGCGAGCGGCTTGAGCCCCTTGCGCTTCGCGAACGCGCCGGAACCGATGAGCGTCGCCGCAGCACCGTCGACGATCGCCGAGCTGTTGCCCCCAGTCTGTACACCGCCAAACGCGGGTTTGATCTGCGCGAGCTTCTCGATCGGCGAGGGCCGGACATGCGTGTCTGCGGCAAGCGATTCCACCTGCGAGGACAAGCGGATGCCGCGATTGCGATAACCCTTGAATTCGAAGGCCTCGGTCCTGACAGGCACGATCTCCCCCACGACAAAGCCGTCCTTTTGCGCCGCCAGCGCCCGAACGAAGCTGTCCGCCGCGAACGCATCCACGTCCTCGCGGCTAATCTTGTACTGCCTTGCAAGATTCTCGGCCGTGTCACCCATGCTGATATTCGGCGCGGTGTCCACGAGCCCTTCCCATAGAAAGTCCTTGAATTCCACCTGACCCATGCGGAACCCCCCGCGGTGGGTGTAGGCCGCGATCGGATTGCGAGTCATCGATTCAGCGCCTACACACAGCCCGAGTTCGATCTGCCCAAGCACAATCGCGTCAGCGGCCTGGCGTATGAGTTCGAAGCCGGTGCCGCACACACGCTGCGTGAGAGACGCGGGCACCTCGATCGGAACACCGGAATACAGCCCGATATGCCTCGGCAACATGTAGGCGTCGTAGCTCGCCTGCGCCATGCTGCCCGCAATTACCGAACCGACATCCGAGGGGTCGACGCCGGAACGCTCGAACACTGCGCGCGCCGCCTTGATCCCCAGGTCGATCGGTGAGACGCCGCCGAGCACGCCGTTGAAGTCGGCAAACGGAGTGCGTACGCCATCGAGCAGCCACACGTCGTCGTAGTTGGAGGCGATTCCCGAATGTTTGCTTGCAGCCATGTTCCCCTGCCTTGCCTTGTTAAGCCAGTGCGGCGAGTCTCGCAGCACTCGCACGCGATATCAAATCGCGTTTCGCCATCGGCGCGTAACACCCTCCGGACCGTCGGGAAGCGCATGCTAGACTCACTCAAACTCACTGATTAAACAGAGATTTTCATGAGCGAACCGAGCATACTTTACGCCGTTGCCGACGGTGTTGCGACAATCACCCTGAACCGGCCAAGCCGGCTGAACAGCTTTACCGAGGCGATGCACGAGGAACTGCGGTCGGCGCTGGATCGCGTCCGCGGCACGCCGGAGGTCCGCGCGCTGATCCTCACCGGCGCCGGACGAGGCTTCTGCGCCGGACAGGATCTCGAGGAACGCAAGACCGAACACGGCAGCGAGCCGCCCGATCTCGCAGAAACCATCGGCCGCAATTACAACCCGCTGGTGATGACACTCCGGACCCTTTCGATACCGGTCGTATCGGCCGTCAACGGAGTCGCCGCTGGCGCCGGCGCGAGCGTCGCACTGGCCGCCGACATCGTGCTCGCGGCCCGTTCGGCGAGTTTCATCCAGGCGTTCTCGAAGATCGGTCTGGTGCCGGATTCCGGCGGCACCTGGTTTCTGCCGAGACTGGTGGGCGATGCACGTGCACGCGCGATGACCTTGCTCGGAGATCGCCTCTCCGCGGAGCAGGCCGAGCAATGGGGCATGATCTGGCGCTGCGTGGACGATGACCAGCTCGCCGACGAAGCTCAAAAGCTCGCGGGTGACCTCGCGAGAGGTGCAACCCGCGGGTTGGCGGCCATCAAGCAGGCGCTGAACGCAAGCGCGACGAACACTCTGCAGCAGCAACTCGAACTCGAGCGCACCCTTCAGGGCGAACTCGCCCGCAGCGACGACTACCGCGAAGGCGTGAACGCCTTCAAGGAAAAGCGACTGCCGAACTTCAAGGGGCGCTGAATATGAATCCTGCGGTACCGACGGATCCCAGCGAACTCGCCCACGCCTGCGCGACCGCAATTCTTTCCCGCGACAATGCGATGCGGGGTCTGGGCATCGAATTGATTGATATCGCCCCCGGATTCTCGAAGGTCCGGATGAGGGTGCGCGATGACATGACCAACGGCCACAAGATCGGACACGGCGGGTTCACCTTCACCCTTGCCGACTCGGCCTTCGCTTTTGCCTGCAATAGCTACAATAAGATCGCGCTCGCGGCGAACTGCTCGATCGACTTCTTGCGGCCCGCATGCCTCGGCGATCTGCTGACAGCCACCGCGCAGGAGCAATCCTTGGCCGGCAGGAACGGTATATACGATGTCCGGATCGAGAATCAGGACGGTGAACTGGTCGCGCTATTCCGCGGCAAATCGACCCAGATCAAGGGCACCACGCTCGACGGCCCGCAGGCACAGGCCTGAATCGCCGAGAAAGCGTTGCGTGGCATCGATGCCCTCCGCCCCTCATTGCCCGGGACTCCCGGTATGCGAACCCGAATCGCGGTAGCCCGGCTGAGTTTCGCCAGCAACAGGTTCAACCCGGTCATCACCTCCGCGGCCGATATGGATTCCGTCGCGACAGGGCCTTGCGCGGAACTCGACGCAATCGACTCATTTCGCGAGAAGCATCCGGATGTCGACATCCGGATCCGGTTGTCATCTTCCGCGCGGCCGGGGGGGCTTCTCGCCGACGACGTATGGACGAGGAGTTGTGATGAACTGCTGGCGACTCTGGGGAACGCTGACTTCGATGCCGTAGTCCTTGTTCTTGACGGCAGGACAGTTACGGTGAGCATGGATTCCCCGGAGCTCGAACTGGTTCGGGCGGTTCGCGACCTCATCGGTGAGCGTCCTCTCGGGCTGGTACTCGGCCACCGTGCCAATCTCGGAAGCGAACTCCCGCCCCTGGTGGACATTGCCATCGCCTCACGCGAGGCAAGCCCCACTCGCGGTCCCGGTTTCGCGATGCATAACGTACTGTGCGAACTGCTTCGCCGCTGCGCCGGCGCAGCCCGCCTGCACCATGCCCTTGGCCAGACGCCGTTCACCCTCGCGGCTGCCGCCGTCGACGGCGCCCAGAGCACGCTTGATGAAATCGAGGCCGGGTCCGCCCTGTTCGCAAGCGTGTTCACCGGATTTCCCTACAGCGATGTTCCCGATGCATGTGCGCGAATCCTTGCGTGGGCGAATACCAAGGAGGAGGCATTGGCGCAGGTGCGCGCGCTCGGTGGCCGTTTCGTCGAGAAACGCGGCGCGTTCAGGCTTGGCCTGCCCGGGCCGAACCTCGCGCTGCGCAAAGCGCTCGCCGAACGCGCCGGGGAACAGAACGGGACGATTCTCGTGACCGACCCCGCAGACGCTCCCGAGTATGGCGGTGCCTGCGATTCCACCGGACTGCTTCGCGCCCTGCTTGCCCTGCAGCCCGACGAACCTGTCGGGTTTGCCTACCTGGCAGATAGCGTTGCTCTCGAAACTGCGTTTCTTGGAGGTGTAGGCAAAACCATCGACGTATCGCTCGGTGCGCGACACACTCGCGAATTCGGCGCTACGATCGTGGTCCGTGCACTCGTCGAGCACCTGACGTCTGACGCCGGGGCGTTCGGTCGATCAGCACTTGTTTCGGTCGGTCATGCGAAGATCGCGATTACCCAGCGCACCGCGATTGCGAATTCATCGGAGGCGCTCGAGCTGCTTGCACCGGAACTCACGCGCATCAACGTGCTGGTGCTCAAGGCCGGGATGCGGATTTCGCCGCGACTCGCAGCCATGGTCCGGAGCGTCATTCCTTGCGATACGTCGGGCCCTGCCGCTCTTGATGTGGCGAGCCTCCCGCTGAAAAACCTCCGCGCGCGCTGACGCACACCCGGCGGTTGCCGTGTTTGACAGCCTGCCTGTGGTAACAATAATGGCGCACTTGGCATTCGTGTACACCAGAGCTTTTCTCGAAGTGGGCAACATGCCCCAGCACCGCGGCCAAGGCTTCGCACAAGGACTCTCAAATGCAGGACAGTTACCAGGTTGTCATCGCCGGCGCGGGCCCCACCGGACTCGTTCTTGCAAATCTGCTGGGGATGCGGGGTATCCGCACATTGGTGCTCGAGCGCAATCCGGCGACGGTTCAGGAGCCGCGAGCAGTCTCGATCGACGACGAGTCGTTGAGAACCATGCAGGCGATCGGCCTCGTGGACAAGGTGCTGAAGGAGATCGTTCCGGGTTACGGCGCCTGGTACTACTCGCCTGCCGGCAGCATTTTCGCCAGGGTGAATCCTGCCACGCGCGAGTTCGGATTCCCGCGTCGATCGGCCTTCCGGCAACCGGTGCTCGAAGGTCAGCTCCGTGACGGCGTCACCCGGTTCGCCTGCGTGGACATGCTGTTCAGGCACGAGCTCACTGGCATTGATGCGCATGCCGAACGAGTAGACCTGACGGTTCGCACCGATTCCGGTGAAGTGCGCCGCGTCCGCACTGAATGGCTGGTGGGCAGTGACGGTGGGCGCAGCCAGGTCCGTGACTGGATCGGCGCGACGATGCAGGGTACGACGTTCGCAGAGCGCTGGCTCATCGTCGACCTCGCGGGGACACCCGACCGCTTCCGCCATACCCGCGTGTATTGCGATCCCACGCGTCCGGCTATCTCCCTTCCCGGCCCCCGCGGAACCCGACGCTACGAATTCATGATGCACCCCGGCGAGCGAGACGAGGACATCCTTGACGAGGCCCGGGTCCGCGACATGATCGCCCGTCGAATTCCCGGCGACCGCGACCTGCCGATCGTACGCAAGGTTGTCTACACCTTCCATGCGCGCATGGCAACCCACTGGCGCTCCGGGCGGGTGCTGCTTGCAGGCGACGCCGCCCACCTGACCCCGCCGTTCGCAGGGCAGGGAATGAACAGCGGCGTTCGCGACTCGCTCAATCTCGGCTGGAAGCTTGCTGCCGCGGTAAGCGGAAACCTTGGACCCGCCCTGCTGGAAAGCTACGAACCGGAGCGCAAACCGCATGCCTGGTCGCTGATTGAAATGGCGCTGACAATCGGGCGTTTCATGCAACCCAAGAGTGCCGCCGGCGCGCTGTTCAATCAGGCACTTCTGCGCCTATTGAGCATCTTTCCAGCGGCACGGGACTATGTGCTGCAGATGAAGTTCAAGCCCAAACCGCGCTATCGAAGCGGGTTCGTCGTCGATGACGGACTCCCGGACAAGGTCGCACTCGCTGGACGACTGTTTCCGCAGCCTCAGATTGAGCACCCCGAACGCGGCCATCTGCTGCTGGATGAGTTGCTCGGCACCGGATTTTCGTTGCTGGTATTCGGTCCACTCCCGGGGGACAGAGCTCCTTCCCTGGATCTGCCAGTGGAACTCGCCGCACGGCGGGTCTGGGTGCTTCCGAAGGACTACAATTTTCCCTGGCCCATGGAATTTGCCGGCTATGACGAGGTAATCCGGGATGCAGAAGGCGCAATCGATGCCGCGCTTCGCCCGGCAGGCGCGTGCGCAGTTCTTCTCCGACCGGATCGTCACGTGCTTGCCCTCATTCCCTTGAGCGCTCCGAAGATCGCCGAAGCCGCGATCCGCAGGCTCGTTGAAGCCACTCGGCACTGAAGCTTGGGGGGCATTTTCGGTATCAGCGCATTCGATGCCCGAGCGACCTGATTCGATCCCAAACCGCCGAACTCTGGTTAGAATGGTGCCAGAATACTTTCCGAGGAGAAAACATGCACACGCTTTCCAATAATCCGCTCCGCATCGCGCTGGCAGCAGCGGTTTTCGCATTGGGTGCTGTCTCGGCGTTCGCCCAGACGGTCAAGGTTGGTGTTGTCAACACCTACTCCGGCCCGACCGCGACCCTCGGCGAGTATATCGACAAGGGCATCAAGCTCTACACCAAGCTCAACGCCGACAAGCTCCCGGCCGGCGTCAAAGTCGAACTCATCATCCGTGACGATGGCGGGCCCAACCCCGACAAGGCAAAGCAACTCGCGCAGGAATTGATCGTGCGCGACAAGGTTCAGATCCTCACCGGTGTCGTCTGGACCCCGAACGCCATCGCAATCGCCCCGCTGACGCGTGAAGCCAAGGTGCCCTTTGTCATCATGAATGCCGGCGGCTCGGTCATCACGACGATGTCGCCGTATATCGCGCGCACCTCCTTTACCCTATGGCAGAGCGCCTATCCGCTCGGTCAGTGGGCAGCCAAGAAGTACAAGCGCGCCTATATCGCGGTCAGCGACTTCACACCGGGACATGATTCGGAGGAAGCGTTCGAAAAAGGCTTCGTCGCGGGTGGTGGCCAGATTTCCGGCAAGGTGCGCATGCCGCTTGCCAATCCGGATTTCGTGCCGTTCATGCAGCGCGCCAAGGATGCGAAACCCGAAGTCCTGTTCGGATTCATTCCCGCGGGCCGCCAGGCGGCGCAGATCATGAAAGCCTTCGGCGACCTCGGTCTCGACAAGGCGGGCATCAAATTCATCGGAACCGGCGACATCACAACCGACGAGGAACTGCCGAACATGGGTGACGTGCCGCTTGGCGTAGTAACCGCGCACCACTACTCCGCTGCGGCCGACCGTCCGGCGAACAAGGCCTTCGTTGCCGCATGGAAGAAAGAGTATGGCGCCAATTCGACGCCGAACTTCCTCGGCGTTGCCGCCTACGACGGAATGGATGCGATCTACGCCGCGATCCGTGAGCAGGCCGGCAAGATCGATCCGGACAAGACGATGGATATCCTCAAGAACTACAAAAACGCGAACAGTCCCCGTGGTCCGATTTCGATTGACCCCGCCACGCGTGACATCGTGCAGAACGAGTACATCCGGGAAGTCCGAAAGGTTGGCGGCCAACTCGCTAATGTCGAGCTGGAGACGATCCCGAACGTCAAGGATCAGTGGAAAGAACTGAACAACAAACGCTAGGCAAGCTGCCCTCCCCCGCGCCATGGCCCGCCGTGCCGCGGGGGTTTGTTTGCTCCACACCCAGACTGCCCCCCCGGGATCCTCGTAATGCAGGAACTTCTCGCCCAGCTCGTCAGCGTGCTATTCCACGGCATCGCCTACGGGATGATCCTGTATGTGATTTCTGTCGGTCTCTCGGTCACCATGGGCCTGATGGGTTTCGCCAATCTCGCCCACGGAGTCTTCGCGATGGCGGGAGGCTACATCCTGACGTCGTCGATCAGCCGCTTCGGCATTCCTTTCCCGCTGGCGCTCGTTCTCGCCTTCTTCGGCGTGGCGATTGCAGGAATCATTCTGGAACGTCTGCTGTATTCCAAGCTCTATACCGCGGGCGAACTCGAGCAGGTCCTGTTTACAATCGGACTGATCTTCATAGCGGTCGCGGTCGCGCGCATGATCTTCGGGACGCTGCAGCAGCCGGTCGTCCTGCCTGAATACCTGAAAGGTCAGTTCGGCCTTCTCGGGCGGGATTTTCCCGCTTACCGCGTGTTCATCATCCTGTTCAGTGCCGTCATGATCGCAGTGCTCTGGTTCGGAGTCGAGCGCACGCGCTGGGGCGCAATGGTGCGGGCCGCCGTCGACAATCGTGTCATGGCGCAATCGGTCGGCATCAACACCACCAAGCTGTTCACGCTGACCTTCGCGCTCGGGAGCGGCCTGGCCGGACTGGGCGGTGCGCTCGGCGCGGAAATCATTTCGGTGCAACCAACTTATCCTTTCGAGCACCTTGTCTACTTCCTCATCGTGGTGTCAATCGGAGGACTGGGGTCGTTGCGCGGCCCGTTTGTTGCGGCCCTGCTCATCGGAATGGGCGATACCGCCTGCAAATACTGGCTGCCCCAGTTCGGCGCGTTCTTCATCTACGCGGCGACCATCGGATTGCTGCTCTGGCGTCCCGCGGGACTGTTCGGAAGAAAATCCTAAGCATGATCCACTCAGGCGGTTACTCGGCGCATCCGCGCATCCGTTGGCAGGAATGGCTGCCCTGGCTGGCCGGCATCGCCGTTTTTTTCCTGTTACCCGAATACCTCGCGCTTGGCGCCCGGATTCTCATTTTCATCCTGTTCGCACTTTCGCTCGACCTCATCCTCGGCTACGCTGGCATCATCACACTCGGACACAGCGCCTTCTTCGGCGTGGGAGCCTACGTGGCGGGCATACTCTCCGCCAAGCTCGGGATCACCGACCCGCTGTTACAACTCGTGGCAGCGGCAGTAGCCGCCGGAATTCTCGGTCTGCTGACGGGTGCGGTCATTCTGAGGACACAGGGCCTGACGCTCCTCATGCTCACGCTCGCGATCACCTCGGTCTGCCTCGAGATCGCCAACAAGGCAACAACCATCACCGGTGGCGCCGACGGCCTCTCGGGGATTACCCTTTCACCACTACTGGGGATGTTCCGTTTCGACTTGTTCGGAAAAACGGCCTTTCTTTACTGCCTGCTTGTGTTGTTCGTCGCGTGGTGGTGCATTCGACATCTGATCTATTCGCCTTACGGTGCGTCTCTCACCGGTATTCGCGAAAACAACCTGCGCATGCATGCTGTGGGGGCCCCGGTCTACACCCGCCTTGTGGTCGTGTATGGGTTTTCCGGCCTAATCGCCGGAATCGCTGGTGCCTTGCTCACGCAGACCAACCAGTTCGTCGGTCTCAACGTTCTCGGCTTTGAAATGTCGGGAGACCTGCTCGTCATGCTCATACTCGGCGGCGTAGGCCGGATTTACGGCGCATTCATCGGCCCGATCGTCTACCTGATTGCGCAGGATCTGCTGGCCAAACAGTTCCCCGAATACTGGTATCTCGGAATCGGGATCCTGCTGGTGCTGGTGGTCATGTACGCCCGTGGCGGACTCCTTGGCATCATCGACGTCGTGCTCGCCCGCTTTCGCAAGGCCCCGCCAGCATGAGCGCGGCCCTGCAGACGCGCGGTCTGTGCAAGAGCTTCGGTGCACTCACCGTCGCCGATAACATCAATTTCACGCTGGAGGCAGGAGCACGGCACGCCCTGATCGGTCCGAACGGCGCCGGCAAGACCACCTTCGTCAACATGCTGACGGGACGACTGGCGCCAAGTACCGGCTCGATAATCCTTGGCGACGAGGACGTCACGCGGCTGTCGCAGGAGCAGCGGGTAAAGCGCGGTCTTGGCCGCACCTTCCAGATCAACACGCTTTTTCGCAGCCTGCCGGTACTCGATAATGTGGCACTTGCGATCGCAGAACGACTCGGCGTCGGAAAGCGCCTCTTCCGCCCTGCGATTCGCCACAAGGAAGTGCTCGACGAGAGCATTGCACTGCTCGCTTCGCTCGGCATCGCGGATGTCGCCAGCACACCGGTGACCGGTCTTCCCTACGGCAAGCAGCGCCTTGTCGAAATCGCGATCGCACTCGGCCTCAAGCCGAAAGTGCTGCTGCTCGACGAACCCGCGGCAGGTGTGCCGTCACTCGAATCGCACCGCATTCTCGAAGTTCTGGAATCCCTGCCATCGGAGATCGCGATCCTGATCATCGAACACGACATGGATCTCGTGTTCAAGTTCGCCAGCCGCATCACCGTTCTCGCCCAAGGCGCGGTGCTGACCGAAGGCACACCGTCGGAGATTGCCGCTGACACGCACGTGCGGCAGGTCTACCTCGGGGAACGCAATGGCTGACCTGCTGACTGTAAAAAACCTGCGCTCCGGTTACGGCGCAACGGTGGTGATCGAAGACATAAGCTTTTCGGTGCCGGAACGCGGAACGGTTGCAGTGCTGGGTCGTAACGGCGTGGGTAAAACCACGCTCCTTGCCAGCCTCATGGGGCAAACCACGCTGCATTCGGGGGCAATCGTATTCAACGGCAATCCTATCGAGAAACTGCCGATTTACGAACGTTCACGCATCGGGATCGGCTTCGTTCCGCAGACTCGTGACATCTTCCCGTCCCTGACCGTCGAGGAAAACCTGACGGTCGCCGAGCGCCCCGGCCGCTGGACGCTGCAACGCGTATTCGACCTCTTTCCCCGTCTGGCCGAGCGTCATCGCCATATGGGTAACCAGATATCAGGGGGCGAGCAGCAGATGCTTGCGATTGGACGTGCCCTGATGGGCAACCCCTCCCTGCTACTCATGGACGAGCCGATGGAAGGCCTCGCGCCGATCATCGTGGACGCCCTTCTACTCGCAATGCAGCGCCTGATCCGCGAGGACGCCCTGACGGTGATCCTCGTGGAACAGTCGGCAAAACTCGCGCTTGAAGTCACCGATCGGGCCCTGGTTCTCAATCGAGGGCTTATCGCATGGGAGGGCGAAAGCTCCGCCCTGCTCGCCGACCCGGACAAACTTGCAAGTCTGTTCGTAGCACACTAGCAGCACGGCCATCCCCTGCAGGTCGAACTGCAGGCCGCCGCCCGGAGAAAATCCTTGAGCCACTATCCGCCCCTTGCCAGAACACTAGTTTGCGCCACGTTCCTGGCGCTTGTCGCACTCGTGGGCGCATCGCCCGCAAATGCACAGGAATTCCCCGCACGCCCGCTTCGCCTGATCGTTCCCCAGCCTCCGGGTGGCGGTTTCGATCTCGTCGGCCGGGTCGTCGCGAGCAAGCTTTCGGAACTGCTCGGCCAGCAGGTCATAGTCGAGAACAAGACGGGCGCAGGAACACTGGTGGGAACGGAAGCGGCTGCGAAGGCACCTGCCGATGGCTATACGCTCGTAGTAGGCGGCTTCAGCAACATCGCAGCAAACGTCGGCCTGTACAAGCAGTTGCCCTACGATCCTGTCACCGACTTCGTTCCCGTTGGCATGGTGGTGAGTTACGGTTACGCGCTTGTCGGGCGAAAGGATCTTCCGTTCGGGACCTTGCGCGAACTGATTGCGTATGCACGCCAGAATCCGGGAAAGCTCTCCTACGCCTCTGGAGGCGTAGGTACCGGACAGCACATTGCCGGCGCGGCACTGGCGCAGGCAACCGAAACCAGCTTGCTGCACGTTCCGTATCGCGGCGCCCAGGCGGCTTATCAGGATCTGCTGTCCGGAAGAGTGGATCTGTTTTTTGACAATGCAGGAACGGCGAAGCAGTACGTCGACACCTCGCAAGTGAAAGCCTATGCGGTATCGACACTCGAGCGGTTTCCCGGCCTGCCCGCGCTGCCGACGGTCAATGAAACCGGCGTCGGCAAGGTTCAGGTTGAAGCGTGGTTCGGCATTTTCACCCGCGCCGGTGTACCCCCGCAGGCTCTGGCGCGCCTTCGCACCGAACTGAGCAAAGCATCCCAATCCCCCGACGTACTCGGCAGATTCGAAAAAGGCGGTGGTCGAATGCTCCGCATGTCCACACAGGAAGCGGAGGCGTTTGTCCGCGCGGAAGTGGCAAAATGGAGCACGATGATTCGCGAAGCCGGCATTTCTGCCGATTGAACAGGCCTGAAAGACATGCGTGACTACTGGCTGGGAAAACTCTTCTTTGATCTGCAAAATCCTGAAGCCGCGAAGGAATATCGCTCCGGCCGGGAGGAGGTCCTCAAGCGCTACCCGCTCAAGGAGGATGTCAGGCAGGCGGTGATGTCTGACGATGTCACCTTCCTCGCGCTTCGCGTCAACGCGTACCTGCTTCGCTTCTACTTTCAGTCGGCAGGCATGCCCGATGGCGAATTCATCCAGCGGCTGAAAGCGGGCGCAGCACAGACGGAGACACAGAATGGCTGAACTTGTCGGAGTATTTGCAGCCAGCCACGGGCCGCTCATCGTACGCGACTGGCATAGAGTACCGGACGTTCCCAAGGGACGGATCACCGCCGCATTTCAGGAACTGGGCCGACGTGTAATGGCTGTACGGCCCGACGTGATCATCGAAGTGTCTCCCGACCACTGGGTAAATTTTTTCATCGACAATCTGCCAAGCATCTGCATCGGAGTCGGGGAAACCCATGAAGGACCGCCCGAACCGTTTCTGAAAGACTTCCCCTGGAAGACCGTTCCCGGGCATCCTGCACTGGCCAACCATATTGTTGAAACCGCACTTCGGCAGGATTTTGAACCTTCGGTTTCGCATCACCTGAAGCTTGATCACGGGTTCTGCATTCCGCTATGGAAGATGGAGCTCGACGCATTGCCATGCGTGATACCGATGATCGTCAACGATCTCGAGCCGCCCATGCCGAGCATCGGCCGATGCCTTCAATGGGGAAAGTTGCTCGCGCAGGCAATCGCATCCTTTCCCGGAGACCTTCGAGTCGCGGTGCTTGCGACTGGCGGCATCAGCCATTCCATCGGCGAACCCACCATGGGTGAAATCGATGAACCCTTCGACCGTGATTGCATCGCAGCTCTGGAGGCGGGAAAAGAAACGCCATTGGTCGATTTTCTGGAGCGGCGACTCGTTACCACGGGCAACGGCGCGCACGAAATGCGTAACTGGGTGGTCGCACACGGCGCGGCGGGAAGCAGTGGTTTTGACCTGATCGACTATCTCGCCGTACCCGAAGTTTATGTAGGTTGCGGCTTTGCATCGTGGCAATTGAAGAATGCTGCCTGAACCGTTCAATCTAAAGCGCATCGCGCCTTGACCACACCCATTTCGTTTCGCAGGGACTTTGAAGTCGCCTACGGACGACTGGAGGCCGTGAGCCCGATGGTCCGTCGTGTGGTCGCGAAAAACCCCGGCCCGTTTACGTTCAGGGGGACCGGCACTTACGTGATCGGGCACGGCTCGGTCGCGGTTATCGATCCCGGACCTGATGACAAGGACCACCTCGAGGCGATTCTCGGGGGCATCGCCGGCGAATCCGTCACGCATATTCTCATAACGCATACGCATATCGACCACTCTCCGCTGTCCCGCGCGCTCTCGTCCCGTACCGGCGCCCGCGTCTATGCGTTCGGACCCAACCCTTCAACGCCTGACGGCACAGGCGAAGCTAGCGGTGACACCGACTTCGTTCCGGATGAAGTCATCCGCGACGCAGATCGTGTGACAGGGAGCGATTGGGCTGTCGACGTGGTGCACACTCCGGGCCACGCCTCCAACCATCTGTGTTTCGGACTTGCGGAGGAAAAAGCGCTTTTCACCGGTGACCATGTCATGGGATGGTCTACCTCGGTGATATCGCCGCCGGACGGCGACATGGCGGCGTATGTGGCATCGCTCAAACGATTGCTGGATCGTGATGACCGTCACTACTACCCGACTCACGGACCGCGAATCGATCAACCGCACGACTATGTGCGGGAACTCATCCAGCATCGTGCCGAACGCGAATCCGAGATACTTGCCGCACTCGCGATAGGCCCCGCCACAATCAGTGAACTCGTCGCGAGAATCTACGCAGGATTACCCGAGAACCTTGTACGCGCCGCCGCCAGATCGGTTCGGGCACACCTAATCGAACTCGAGCGTCGAAGCGCCGTGCACGGTGACCTAGGCAGGTATCGACGCGTCTGACGATCAGCCCCCGCCATCTATCCAAGTTGCGAGTCCCTGGGCGTTCAGTTCGATGTCCAGTTCGAGAACATCCATGACGGTGGCGCGCGAATGACGCCATCCATGGCGCCTGCCCTCGTCAAATACCATTCCGATGACCGCATCCTTTATTCGCTTATGGCGGTCCGGTCCGGGTTCTCCAAACCGCCTGCCAATCTCAGCAAGCGCATCGACCTGACGATGCATGTCTTCTGCGAGACGTGCGACATCGCGCAATTGCCCGTAGTGTGTGACATAGATCGCGTCGGGCTTGTGCGACATCAGCAAATCGAGCGTCTTGTGCTCGGCCACCGGGTCGAACTGCACCGGACTGGATGTCGGCATAATGAATTGGCGACCGTCCTGGTCCAATTCCCGGTAGGACAATCCGAAGGTATCGCCGGCGAAGATGTGCCCTGTCGCTGAATCGACAATCGACATGTGATGTCGCGCGTGTCCGGGAGTATCCAGCACAGTGAAATTCCGCCCTGATAGCCCAAAGACGGCTCCGTGGGGCATTTCAACGATACGACTTCGTTCAATCGGTTCGAGCCGGCCATAAAGCCGAACCGCCTCATCCTCGCCGTAAACCGCTACCGATCCGGCCCAGAGCCGTGCGGGGTCTTCCATATGCCGTGCACCGCGCGGATGAACGCCAAGCCTCGCATTGGGGAAACGTTTCATGTATGCACCCGCCCCACCTGCGTGATCCAGATGCACGTGGGTAAGCAATACCCAGTCGACCGAATCTTTGGTCAAACCCTTCCCGACGAGCGCTTCATACACCCGGTCTAGTGAGTTTGCCGTACCCGTATCGATGATCGCTGCTCGGCCAGCCTCGACCACAAGGTGAACCGCATCGAGCATCGGTCGGATGTAACCTGAGTCGATAGCGCTGATTCCGTGCCCGTAGTCGATAATGCTCATTGACATGCCCTAGTTCATGCCAGATCGTCGTAGTTGACTCTCGAACCTGGTCAAGCAACGCGCTGGCAATGCCATTCCGAGCATTTCACCAGCAGAAATGGAAAACGCCGCTTCAAGCGGCGTTTTTACACGAATTGGCGTCCCCTACGAGATTCGAACTCGTGTTACCGCCGTGAAAGGGCGATGTCCTAGGCCTCTAGACGAAGGGGACTTGGGCTGTGTCTCTGTAATAACCACAAGCCTGATTGGTGGAGGTAAGCGGGATCGAACCGCTGACCTCTTGCATGCCATGCAAGCGCTCTCCCAGCTGAGCTATACCCCCAACCGAGCGGGAGATTATATCGATGCGCGCCCGATTATGCAAAGGAATTACTACCGCGAACTGCAGAAGGGCTAAACACCGAGCGCACCGCTACAACCCTAAGCTTCGTCGCACATATGCGACCGGTTTGCGAAAGATGTAGTACGCGAGCGAGACACGCTCCGAACAGGACAGGCGCGGGTGCCGCGGCCGGATCAGGCAGCACGATGCCTCCTGAACTTGTCCGTAATGAGCGACCGGGATTTCAAGCCGGATGAACCTTCACCATCAGTTCTCGGCGGGCGCGTTGCCGCCGTACATATTCAAGCGAGACAACACGCGAGTCCGGCCGGCAATGTGCAACGATTGCGCAAGATCGGGACTCTGCGGCTGACCAAACACCGCAACGCGCACGGGAATCGCGAGCTCGGGCATTTTCAGCTTATGACGGCCAAGTACCGCCTTGATCGATGCTCCAATGACTTCTGCAGTCCACCCGTCGGTCGACGCAAGCGTTTTCGCGAGATCCAGCATCGCCGTCCTTGCCGGCGCCGAAAGATGCTTGTCCGTCAATTCGCTTGTCGGATGCACGTCGCCGGAGAACAGTTTCACGCCTGTGGCAAGATCTTGCAAAGTCTCCGAGCGATCCCGTAACAAGGCAATGGCCGAGTCCAGCACATCCGACGCAAGCCCCGCAATACCCGAACTCTCAAGCTGCCCTCGCACCAGCCCAGCAAGACTTTCGACGCTGCTCGTCTTCATATGCTGCTGATTGATCCAGCGCAGTTTCGCCGGATCAAACTGCGCTGGTGATCGACTGACGTGCTCAAGATCAAACCAGTCAACAAACTGTTCGCGCGTGAAAACCTCATCGTCACCGTGCGACCAGCCGAGGCGCGCCAGATAATTGGTCATGCCGGCAGGCAGGAAGCCGTCGTCACGGTATTGCATCACGCTGACCGCACCATGCCGCTTTGAAAGTCGTTCACCGTCCGAGCCGAGAATCATCGGAACATGTGCAAAATGCGGCATCCGGCGATCCGTTCCTTCCAGAATCGCCCGGAAAATATTCACTTGCCGGGGCGTATTGTTGACATGGTCATCGCCGCGAATGACGTGCGTGATTTCCATGTCCAGGTCATCGATCACGACACCGAAGTTGTACGTAGGGACGCCGTCCGCACGCAGAATCACCAAGTCATCGATCTCTTCGTTGGCAACGGAAATCGTGCCTTTGACCATATCCTCGAAACTGACAATGCCTGAATCCGGGTTGCGAAACCGGACCACCGGCTTTGCGCCGGGAGGCGGCTTAAGCCCCAGGGCCTCCGCGCGCTCGGGACGCCACCGTCCGTCGTAGCGCGGCTTTGCGCCGCGCTGGCGTTGCTGCTCGCGCATTGCCTCCAGTTCGTCCCTGGTCGCGTAGCAGTAATAGGCCGCGCCTTTGGCGACGAGTTTATCTGCGATCTCACGGTAACGATCCAGCCTGTGCATCTGGAAAAACGGACCCTCGTCCCAATCCAGACCCAGCCAGCGCATCCCGTCCAGAATCGCATCAACCGACGCTTGCGTCGAACGCTCCAGGTCGGTGTCCTCGATTCGTAACACGAACGTTCCGCCGTGACGACGCGCATAAGCCCAGGAAAACAGGGCCGTGCGTGCGCCGCCGATGTGCAGATATCCCGTGGGACTGGGAGCGAAACGTGTGCGAATCATGACCACTCCAGAAAACGTCTTATTCTAATGTAGGTATGTCCGGCTACCGCTCAGGAATTCCGGCTTGGGGTCGCCTCGCCCGCCTCTCCTGTAAGCACCTCGCGCATCACGTCACGAAGCATCAGCGCAGTCTCCCGGGCAAGCGAACTAAGCGGTCGCCGCGTTGCGGTTGCGATACACAGGGTCGTGGTCAATCCCGCGGCATCAATTCGATGCCATGCGATGCTCTTGGCGTCCCCCGGAATCCGCATAACGTTCTTTGGCACGATCGAGTAGCCGTAACCCGCTGCAACGAGATCTACGATCGATCCGACCACGTCGATTTCCAGCGCGATATTCAGCCGAAGCCCAAGTCGCGCGGCCTCCGACTCGACCAGCGAGCGGATCGGATGCGGCGCACTCGGGAAGATCAGTGGCAGCGACACGATGTCGCCGAAGCGGACGCGGGCGCCCCGACGCCCAAGCGGCTTTGACCCGATCAGATACAGGTCTTCGGTCGTAACGGGATCGATCGTCACACGCTGCGAGGCGGCAGGGTTCAACAACACCGCGACATCCAGCCTGCCCGACACCAGTTGTTCAAGAAGTCCACCCGACAGTCCGTCGACAACCCCAAGTGAGGCCTTGGGAAACCGCCCCACGAAACGTGACACCAAAGCGAGGGTCAGCACCTTCCCGACGCTGGGTGGAAGTCCCACAACGACCCGCCCCTCGCCGGACATCTCCGTGCGCACGGACAATCGGGCCGAGTCCACCCCTTGCAGGACACCGCGGGCGTGATCAAGGAATCGCCTGCCGGCGTCAGTCAACAGCACGCCCCGTCCATTCCGGGAAAAGAGATTTGCCTTGAGTTCCACCTCAAGGGCCCGAAGCTGCCTGCTGAGCGCCGGCTGTGCGACAGCCAAGGCCGCTGCCGCCTTGGAAATGCTGCCCAGTTCGGCTATCCGGACAAAGTAGGTGAGTTGCTTCAGGTCCAAGGTCTTGCCGTCGATGGATTATTTCCGGGCAGGGCAGGTCAGGTCGCGATGAACAGGACTCGTCTTCTCGCGGCCCGCGCATGCGGACGGCCAATTCCCATGCCGAACGAGCATATCAGCTAGTCGGATATCCTGCCGTAACTTGCACCGAAACTTGGGCAAAATCTCCAACTTCGCGAACTGCAAATCCCATGCGCCCCCCAAAAGCCAACAACGTCAGCCAGCAGGACAGACCCGGCGGCCACACGTCAAATTCGCGGCGGCCCGGCAGCATCCTGTTTCCGCTTGCCCTTTTGCTGGCAGCCGCATTCACAACGGCCGCATTCGCTCAAACCTACCCGAACAAACCGGT
>CAMBSA010000005.1 GCA_945869935.1 Bordetella parapertussis
AGGTCGACAGCATCGTGCGCCAGCAAGGGGGACGCGGCGTACAGGACAACGACCAGCTGCGCAAGGCAGTCGTGGAACGCCTGGTGAACTTCGAACTCGTGGTTCAGGATGCCGAGCGCAAGGGGCTCACCCGCAATACAGAACTGCAGACCCAGCTGGACATTGCCCGCCAGCAGGTGATTTTCAACGCCTACATCGAGGACTACTTCAAGGCCCACCCGATCAAGGACGATGCGCTTCGGACGGAATACACCAAGGTGCGCTCGCAACGCGGCGACAAGGAATTCAAGGCCCGGCACATTCTCGTGGAAAAGGAATCCGAGGCCAAGGAGATACTCGAGAAGCTCGGCAAGGGAGAAAAGTTCGAGGAACTCGCCAAGGTTTCACGTGACCCCGGTTCCAAGGACAAGGGCGGCGAACTCGACTGGGCCTCACCCGGCACCTTCGTGAAACCGTTCGCCGACGCTCTCTCAAAGCTAGAAAAGGGCAAGACCAGCGATGCGCCGGTCCAGTCCCAGTTCGGCTTTCACATCATCCGTCTTGATGACGTGCGCTCGGCGCCCTTCCCCAGCTTCGAGCAGGCCAAGGGCCAGATCCAGCAGTACATCCAGGAACAGGAGCTGCAGAAAGTGTTCTCGGACCTGCGCGCCAAGGCGAAAATCGAGTAGTGCGGCATCCCGCGCTCACCGCTGCGCGGTGAGCGCGGCTCGTCGCCTCCTCAGCCCACCCAGACCCGTGCGTTGCGGAACATCCGCAGCCACGGACTCGCTTCACCCCATTCCCGGGGACTCCAGGAGAACTGCGCGGTCCGGAACACCCGCTCGGGATGCGGCATCAGGATCGTGAAGCGCCCGTCTGCGGTGGTGAAGCCGGTGACGCCCCCGGGCGAACCGTTGGGGTTCGCAGGATAGGTCTCAGCGGGCTTTCCGCGCGAGTCCACGCATCGAAGAGACACGATCGCCTTCTGCCGGGCGGACGGCGTGGCAAACACCGCCCTTCCTTCTCCGTGCGCGGTCACGATCGGCAGACGGCTGCCGCCCATGCCGGCAAAGACGATCGCGGGACTTTCCGGTATCTCCACCATCAACAGCCGCGCCTCGAACTGCGCCGAACGGTTGCCGAGGAATCTCGGCCAGTGCTCTGCTCCGGGGATGATCTCGCCGAGCTGGCTCATCATCTGGCAGCCGTTGCAGACCCCGAGCGCGAAGGTATCGCCACGCCCGAAATACGCTTCGAATTCGTCGCGGGCGCGCGCATTGTGGAGTATCGATTTCGCCCAGCCGGTGCCGCCGCCAAGCACATCGCCGAAGGAAAAGCCGCCGCAGGCGGCAAGTCCGCGGAACTTCGACAGGCTGACCCGGCCTTCGATGATGTCGCTCATGTGCACATCCCAGGCATCGAAGCCCGCGCGATCGAACGCGGCCGCCATTTCCACCTGCCCGTTGACCCCCTGCTCGCGGAGAATCGCAATCGCCGGGCGTGATCCCCTTGAGACGAACGGTGCTGCCACGTCGTCGTTTGCATCGAATGTGAGCGTTGCAGACAGTCCGGGAGAATCCGCGTCGAGCAGGGTGTCGTACTCCTCATCGGCGCATTCAGGATTGTCGCGAAGTCCCTGCATGCGCCAGGTGACTTCGCTCCAGGCACGCTGCAATTCCACGCGTCGTTCAGAGAAAATCGGCTTTGCGTTGCGCACAAGGCGGATCTCGCCCCGGGTATTCGGCTGACCGAGAAAATGCGCGACCAGACCGGCTTCCGACAGCCTCCGGAGAACACCTGCCCGATCGTCCGCACGCACCTGGATCACCGCGCCGAGTTCCTCGGCGAAGAGCGCGGCCAGGACACGTTCCGCGTCACGACCGCTCATGAGTTCGGGGTTCCGCTCGTTGCCATCGACATCGTGCGCCTGCGCATCGTAGGCAAGCATGTCGAGATTGATCGTCACGCCGGTGCGCCCGGCAAATGCCATCTCGCAGACCGCCGCGAAAAGACCTCCGTCGGACCGGTCGTGGTAGGCGAGTATCCGCCCCTCATCCGACAGGCTGCGGATCGCGCCGAAGAATCGTGCAAGTTCCTGTGCATCGTCGAGATCCGGCGCAACGTCGCCGAGCTGGCCATAGACCTGCCCGAGTATCGAACCTCCAAGACGATTGCGGCCGCGCCCGAGATCGACAAGCAGGAGTTCTGTCGGACCTGCAGCGGACACGAGTTCGGGCGTAAGCACACGCCGCACATCGGTACAGGGCGCGACCGCCGTCGCAATCAGCGACATCGGTGACACGACCTCCCGCGCCGAGCCGTCCGCATCCTTCCACGACGTGCGCATCGAAAGGGAATCCTTGCCCACCGGAATGCTCAGGCCGAGCGCCGGGCAAAGTTCCATGCCAACGGCACGCACGGCGTCAAACAGCGCCGCATCCTCGCCGGGAAAGCCGGCCGCGGCCATCCAATTAGCCGACAGTTTCACCCGGGAGAGCGACTCCACCGGAGCCGCCGCGATATTCGTTATTGCCTCCGCAATCGCCATTCGCGCCGAGGCCGCGGCATTGATCAGCGCGAGCGGCGTTCGCTCGCCCACTGAAAACGCCTCGCCCGCATGCCCTTCAAAATCCGCGAGAGTCGCCGCGCAATCCGCCACCGGCGTCTGCCAGGGGCCGACAAACGGATCGCGTGCGCACAAGCCGCCGACGGTGCGATCACCGATGGAAATCAGGAAGGTCTTGTTCGCCACCGTCGGATGCCTGAGCACCCTATAGCAGGCCTCGGAGAGTTCCACATCCGATAGGTCGATCCGACGCCGGTCTGGCCTGGCTCTGCGGACATCGCGCAGCATTTTCGGTGCCTTGCCGAGCAGGGCCTCGAGCTGCATGTCCACCGGCTCATTGCCGAACACCGGATCGCGGACAACGAGGCGCCCGTCGTCCGTGGCCGGCCCCAACACCGCGTACGGGCAACGCTCGCGCCGGCAGATCGCATCGAACTCGGCAAGCGACTCCGCCGCGATTGCCAGCACATAGCGCTCCTGCGACTCGTTGCACCAGACTTCGCGGGGAGTCATTCCGCTCTCTTCACTCGGAGCCGCCCGGAGATTGACCTGCGTTCCGCGACCGGCACCGTACGCGATTTCCGGCACCGCGTTGGACAGACCGCCCGCGCCGACATCATGGATCGAAAGGATCGGGTTGGCCGCGCCCCGCTGCCAGCAACGGTCGATCACTTCCTGCGCGCGACGCTGAATCTCGGCATTCCCGCGCTGGACGGAGTCGAAGTCGAGCGATTCGGTATTGGCACCGGTATCCATGCTCGACGCGGCGCCGCCCCCCATGCCGATCAGCATTCCCGGGCCACCGATCTGAATAAATAATGCCCCGGCCGGGACCTCCGCCTTGAACGACTGGTCGGCCGGAATCGCGCCGACGCCGCCCGCGAGCATGATCGGCTTGTGATAGCCGCGCGCGACGCCGTCGACTTCCATCTCGAACGCGCGAAAGTAGCCCGCAAGATTCGGGCGGCCGAATTCGTTGTTGAACGATGCGGCGCCGATCGGACCATCGAGCATGATCGAGAGCGCCGAGGCAATTCGCGACGGCTTGCCTATGCTTAGCTCCCAAGGCTGTTCGGCGCCCGGAATCCGCAGATTCGAGACCGAGAATCCGCATACGCCCGCCTTCGGCTTTGCACCGCGGCCGGTCGCCCCCTCGTCGCGTATCTCGCCGCCGGAGCCGGTCGCCGCGCCGGGATACGGCGAGATCGCGGTGGGGTGATTGTGCGTCTCGCACTTGAGCAGGAAATTAGTCAGGTCTCGATTCGCTCGATACAGACCCTGCATATCCGGGTGAAAGCGCGCCGCCACCCGGCCTTCCAGCACAGCGGCATTATCGGAATAGGCAACAACCGTTCCCTGTGGCGTGATGCGATGCGTGTTCTTGATCATGCCGAACAGCGAGTCCGGCTGCGTTTCGCCGTCCACGATCCAGCTCGCGTTGAAAATCTTGTGTCGGCAGTGCTCGGAATTGGCCTGTGCGAACATGGTGAGTTCGACATCGGTGGGATTTCGCTTTTCGCGCAGGAAGATATCCACGAGGTAATCGATTTCATCGGGCGCGAGTGCAAGTCCGAGTTCGGCATTCGCGCGATCCAGCGCACTGCGCCCTTGCCCGATGAGGTCGACCGTGCCGAGTGGCGGCGGCTCGACATGCCGGAACAGGGCATCGGCCGCCTCTATCGATTCCAGCACCGTCTCGATCATCCGGTCATGCAGGAGTGCGCTTATCGCAGCCTTGTGCCCTTCGATCGGGCCTTCGATCTGATACGCCGTGCCGCGCTCGACCCGCCGCACCGCCTCCAGCCCGCAGTGCCGTGCGATATCGGTCGCCTTGGAGGACCAGGGCGATATCGTGCCGATACGCGGGACCACGAGCACGCCCGAGAATGCCGGCGCCGCGTCGGAGGCGCCGGTGAGCCCGAGCAGATCTTCGAGGGTGCGCTTCTCCCGATCGGTGAGCTCGCGCTCCAGTTCGGCGAAGTACCAGTGCTCGGATGAGCGCAATGCGAGCCGCGGATCAAGCCGGGCAAGCGAACCATTCAGCTTGGATGTGCGAAACGCTGAGAGCGCGGCTTCTCCGCGCAGTCTGGTCACGGTCGACATGGAAGAGCCGCTCTGGGGAATTGGATACTCGTGGACGGCTCAGTGACAAACATGTCCAGGCCGGTTGCGGATCGAACAGGATCGCATCGAGACCGGATTATACCGGTCTCACGATCTGCGACGGCGACACCCGGGAGCCTCAGTTGCGCCTGAACTGGGGCGCCTCGAGCGTGCCGCCGAGCATGAGGGTCGCCTTCCCCTGCATGCCCACCGACTTGAGCTCTAGAGCGAAACGTCCTGCGATGCCACGCTGCGGATCTACCTCCGCGCTGCCCGATGCGTTCAGCAATCCCGCCACAAGGCGAAGCTGCCTCGCCTGTACACGTCCGGAATCGTAGATCGCGATGCCGCTGATTTCCGAAAATGGAGTGCTCCCGCCCGATGCATTTCCCGACTGCAGGACCTGCGTCAGATCGACGCCGACGAGCGTACCCTTCTGCACGGTGAACGCCGCTTCGACGCGCGGAGCCGCGAGCAGCTTGTCCGGCGTGGCCGCCTTCATTGCGAAAACCGCCTTTCCTTCCAGCACGCCTGCGTTGATCAAGGCACCTGCCAGTTTTGACACGTTGCCACGGCGAAGCGCAAGTTCGCCATCGAGCGTCCAGCCTGCCCGCCAGCGAAGACGTGTATTGCCGCTCATCGTGCCGCCGAGAGCACTCAGTTCGATTTCATTGAAAACGAGCTCGTCGCGTTTCAGGGTTCCGCGGGCGCTGATCTCGTCCAGAACCACTGCCGCCTTCCCACCGCCAAAGGGAAAAGCAAATGCCTTGCCCGCCAGATCGATTTTCGCCTCGACGCCACTGAACTCCGCGCGTATCGACAGCGCCTTGTCCGCGCTCGCCGCACCGACCTGCGCCAGGCTGCCATCGGCGCCGAAATTGGCTGCAATATCGAGCGCCGGCAGCGCAAGCCCCGGAATATCGAATTTTGCGCTGTGCGCGGTGAGCGCCTGAAACCGGAATGCGCTCGCGTCGCTCTTGTCCCAAAGCGCTGCAAGCGCCGCCTGCGGGATCACCGCACCTTCGAGGTCAAGAGACTTGAACACCTTGTGATCCTCGCGCAGGGTCGCGAGTTCCGGAATCGCATGCACCGACTCAAATCTTGTCAGCGCATCGGTGCCGATCGTCACCTTGTCAAAGCGCACCTTGGGCAACGGGAAGAGCGCGAGGTGAACCGAGCCGATCTTCACCGGCTGGCCGAAGCGGACGGACGCCGCCTTCTCGAAGCCCGCAGGATCGAGAGGCACAAGATGGATCGCAACAATCGCCGCAATCAGAAGCCCGAACAATCCCAGCGCGATCATTTTTCCGGGCGAACGCCCACCGGAGCGCCTCGGCGGTGCCTGATACCTTGGTTCCTGCACCGCCTCGGGCCGGACCTCCACGGGAGCGGGCTTGCTTGCGGCGACGCTGCGTTCACGCGCCCGAGCCTCCTTGCGTGCGAGCGCCACGGCTTCGGCTTCCGCACGAATGCCGGTTGCCGCGACCGATGCCGATTGCACCGTCACGACCGCCGCGCGTTCCGCCAGCTCGGCGGATTCACGGGCCGCGCGCTCCTCCGCCTCGCGACGCTCGTTGACGCGATCTTCTTCCTCGTGCACACGCAATGCGTCCTGGCGTGACTGCTCCTCGGCTTGCCTTGCTGCGCGCGCAGACTCCTCCTGCTCGCGCGCCTGTCGCGCCGCCTCATCACGGACGCGCTGCTCGTCCTCGCGCCGCTGGCGCAGGATCTGTGCTTCCTGCTCCGCGCGCCGTTCGGCATCGAGTCGCGCTCGTTCAAGCGACTCCGCCTTCGCCTTTTCCTCCGCCTCTTGCCGCGCGCGCTCGGCGTTCCCCGCGGCGCGGCGCTGCGCCTCTTCGCGGGCAGCCGTTTCCTGCCCGAGTTTTGCCTTCAGGTCCTCCGCTTCACGCTCGGCCTCACGCCGGACGCGTTCTTCAGCCTCGCGAATCCGTGCACGCGCGGTTTCTTCCTGCACGGCCCGTTCGTCGGACTCGCGACGCGCCCGCTCTTCGTCCTCCAGCCGCCGCGCGTTCGCCTCCGATTCTTCGCGTGCACGCCGATGAGACTCCTCGGAGGCGCGGCGTTCGGCCTCTTCGTCCGCACGACGCTCCGCCTCCGCACGCGCCCGGCGCTCCTCCTCAAGCTGTGCCTTGAGCGCCTCCGCTTCCGCCCGCGCCCTGTCATCCGCTTCGCGACGTGCCTGCTCCGCGGCACGCTCGGCCGCCTCTTTCGCCCCGATCTCGCGTGCGCGCCGGTCTGCCTCGTCACGCTCCCGCCGCTCCGCGTCTTCCGCCGCGCGACGTTCCGATTCGGCCCGCTCCCGCCGCTCCGCTTCAAGTTGCGCCTTCAGCGCGTCGGCTTCCACCCGCGCTTTTTCTTCCGCCTCGCGATGCACCTGCTCCGCGATACGGGCGGCCTCCGCGCGCGCGCGACGCTCGGCGGCTTCACGCGCCTCTCGCCCGGCTTCTTCGGCGGCGCGTCGCTGCGCCTCGAGTTGCGCTTTCAATTCCTCCGCTGCCAGACGCGCCTTTTCCTCCGCCTCGCGGCGCGCCCGATCAGCGGCACGCTCGGCCTCTTCCTTCGCGCGTCGTTCCGCTTCTTCGCGCGCACGCCGTTCGGCTTCCTCTGCGGCACGACGCTCGGCTTCGAGCTGCGCCTTCAGCGCCTCGGCCTCCTCGCGTGCCTTCTGTTCCGCTTCCCGGCGCGCCTGCTCCGCCGCGCGCTCGGCCTCTTCTTTCACGCGCCGCTCGGCGTCTTCCCGGGCAAGCCGCTCGGCCTCCTCCGCCGCGCGGCGTTCCGCTTCAGCGCGCTCGCGCCGCTCCGCCTCAAGCTGCGCCTTGAGCGATTCCGCCTCGAGTCGCGCCTTTTCTTCCGCTTCACGGCGCGCTTGCTCGGCAGCCCGCGCCGCGTCTTCACGTGTGCGGCGCTCTGCATCGAGCTGAGCCTTGAGCGCGTCGGCCTCCTGCCGCGCCCTGGCTTCCGCCTCCCGCCGCATCCGTTCCTGCGCTTCCCGCGCAGCCTCTTCCGCCGCTTCCTTGGCCTTGCGTTCCTGTTCGAGCCGGGCACGCAGTTCTTCCGCTTCACGGGCGGCTTTCGCCTGCGCTTCGGCCAGAAGTCGGGCTTCCGCCTCGGCTTTTTCCCGCGCCTTTGCGGCGGCAAGTGCCTGCGTTTCGGCTTCTGCACGTGCCTTGAGTTCGGCCTGCAGTCTCGCCTTGAGTTCAGCCTCGAGCCGTGCCTTCTGTTCCGCCTCGTGTTTCACGCGTACAGCGGCTTCCGCCCTGGCGCGCGCTTCGGCGTCCGCCTTGGCCTTCGCCTCGGCTTCGAGTTTTGCCTTTACGGCAGCTTCGGCCCGAGCGCGTGCCAATGCCTCAGCGCGCGCCTTGTTGTCCGCTTCGAGTTTTGCCGCCGCCTCCGCCGCGCGCTTTTGCGCCTGGTCGTCGGGACGCCCGGACGCCGGGCCCGCGAGACTCGTAAAATCGAGATCGTCGTCGTCACCGCCGGGATCGGCGGCCGGCGAGGGCGCGGATGGCTGTGGCGAGGGAGCAGCCGCCTTGGGGGCGGCCGCCACGAATTCGCGGATGAATCCTTCCTTTGCCATGCCAACCAGGGCCTGCAGCAGCTTTGCTTCAGTTTCCTTGGGAAATTTCTGTTTCAGATCGCCGACTGTCACCTTGCCGTCCACCTCCTTCAGGAGGTTGCGCAGATCGCGGGCGAGGAGACTGGTCTTGCCAGTCGCCTCCATCAGGCCCTTTGCGGTCTTGGTGAATACGGAGCGCCGATCCATTTTTTTCAGGAATGTTTTTGCGATGCGAAATCGGAATGCCCATTATAGGCGCCTGTCGGTCCTCGCCATGCTCCGACGCGCAGGGGACAGGCCCAAAGAGGAACCAGTTCACATCCTCGGCCAGGGGCTGGCAGGCGCTCAAGGCGAGTAAACAAGAGCCGCATGGTAAAATTTCCCTCACTTTCAGGCAGATTTTTCCGCCCGATTCCCGAGCACGCCGCACTGTCAATCCATCGAATGCCTCTCCGCCCGGGATCCCTGAGCTTCACTCTGGTGCTTGGCGTGCTCATCGCGCTAATGCCCTTCACGAACGACATCTACATGCCGGCAATGCCGGTATTGGTAGCGTCGCTTAACACCGACGTGCCCGGCGTGCAATTCACTCTCGCGGCATTCATCGCCGGCATCGCGATCGGCCAGATCGTCTACGGGCCGCTTTCTGACCGCTACGGGCGCCGGCCTATGCTCATCGCCGGGCTCGCGGTGTTTGCCGCGAGCAGCGCCGCATGCGCCTTCAGCCACACCGTCGATGCCCTTGCCGCTCTGCGCTTTCTGCAGGCGCTCGGGCTGGCCGCGGCCCCCGTGCTGGGCCGCACCGTGGCACGCGACCTTGCATCGAACGAACAGGCGGCGCGGCTTCTCGCCCGGATGATGGTGGTGTCAGGCGTTGCGCCCATCGTGGCGCCACTCCTCAGCGGCCTGCTGCTGACCGTGCAAGGCTGGCAGGCGATATTCCTGCTGCTGTCACTGCTCGGCGCCGCCATGCTCGCGGTGATCGTCTGGGGCATGCCGGAGACCGCGCCCAAGGACCGGACGCCGGTCAGCCCGTTGGCCATACTGCGCAATTTCGGGCAGTTGCTCCGCCACCGGGCCTTTCTCGCCCCGCTTGCCGCACTCTGCGCGAGCCAGGCAGCGTTGTTTGCCTTCGTGACCAATTCCTCGTTTGTCATCGTGCACGGCATGGGCTATTCCCCGGCGGCGTTCGGCGCGTTGTTTGCGATTGTCATGGTGGGACAAATCGTCGCCGCGCAGATCGCAAGCCGGGTGGTGGTGCGGCGCGGGGTGCATGGCATGATTGCGTTTGGTGCCGGACTCGGCGGCCTGTCCGGTGTTTGCATTGCCGTGCTTGCGTGGATGAACGTCACCCACGTCGCCGCCCTTATTGCACCAATGACCGTCTACATGTTCGCCTCGGGTTTTCTGAACCCAGCCGCCACCGCGGCAGCGCTGTCGCCATTTCCGAAAATCGCCGGCTCGGCAGCCTCGCTCATCGGGTCGCTGCAGATGACGGTCGGCGCAATCACCGGGCTGGTCCTCTCGTTGATGTACGACGGCACCGCGAGGCCGATGGCAACCGCGATCGGCCTCGCAGCGCTTGCGCTGCTGCTTGTGGAACGCCTGCTGTTGCGCCCGGTTCGCCGGGAAGCGCGGCACCGTGCACGGCACGGCGCCTGAGTCCATGGAACGGCTCGACTGCATCGTCGTGGGCGCAGGGGTAGTGGGGCTCGCGATCGCGCGCGCGCTCGCGATCGCCGGACGCGAAGTCGTGGTCGTGGATACTTCGGACGCCATCGGGACCGTCACGAGTTCGCGCAACAGCGAGGTGATTCACGCAGGCATCTACTATCCGCGCGGTTCGCTCAAGGCACGGTTCTGCGTCAGTGGGAAGGAAATGCTTTACCGGTACTGCGCCGATCGGGGCGTACCCCACCGCCGAAGCGGAAAACTGATCGTGGCCACCGATGACAGCCAGGTGGCAACGCTCGAGAAAATACGCGCCCAGGCCGCGGCCAACGGCGTCGGCGACCTGAGATTGCTCAGCGCACGCGACGCGAACGACCTGGAACCCGATCTGCGCTGCACCGCCGCCCTGCTCTCTCCGTCCACCGGCATCATCGACAGCCATGCCTACATGCTCGCCCTGCAGGGCGAGGCTGAAGCTAACGGTGCCGTCTTTGTTTTTCATACGCCGGTCGAGGCAGGCGCGCTTCGTGCCGACGGCATCGAGCTCGCGCTCGGCGGCAGCGAGCCGATGCGGGTTCTCGCGCGCACCGTCGTGAATTCGGCCGGCCTGCATGCCCCCGCGGTCGCGGCATCCATTGAAGGCATGCCTGCGACGGACATTCCACCCGCCTATTTCGCCAAGGGCAATTATTTTGCACTCCAGGGCAAATCCCCGTTTCGCCACCTCGTGTATCCGGTGCCGGAAGCGGCGGGATTGGGCGTTCACCTCACACTCGACCTCGGCGGACAGGCGCGCTTCGGACCGGATGTCGAATGGGTGGACAAAATCGACTACAACGTCGACCCGCGTCGATCCGACGGTTTTTACGAGGCGATTCGCAACTACTGGCCGGGACTGCGCGACGGCGCACTGGTGCCCGCGTACTCCGGAATACGTCCGAAAATTCAGGCACCCGACGAACCCGCCAAGGATTTCCTGATCCGCGGCCCCGCGGATCACGGCGTACCGGGGCTGATCAACCTGTTCGGAATCGAGTCGCCGGGATTGACGGCCTCACCGGCAATCGCGGAACATGTGGCAAGCATCGCCAGCCTGCCTTGAACGGCACCCGACGGCCTGAACATCGAAATCTCCTGGGAGTCACGCCATGAAATTCAAACCCGCAGTTCTCGCCGCAGCGCTCGCGTTCGGAGCCGGTACGTTCGCGTCCGTCGCGCAGGCACAGACCAAATGGGACTTGCCGACCGGCTACCCGCTTAACAATCCCCACACGGTGACCTTGCAGTTGCTGGCGAAGGACGTGGAACGCGCCACCGCCGGCAAGCTGATGATCACGGTGCACCCGAACGGATCGCTGTTCAAGGCGCCCGAGATCAAGCGCGCGGTGCAAAGCGGACAGGCGCAACTGGGCGAAGTGCTGATGAGCCTGCTTGAGAACGAAAACGCGGTCTATGGCGTGGATTCCATCCCCTTCCTCGCCACCGGCTTCGATGCCGCCTACAAGCTCTGGCGCGCGCAGCGCCCGGTAGCGGAGAAGATCCTCGCCCGTCAGGGACTCAAACTGGTGTATGCCGTCGCCTGGCCGCCGCAGGGCATCTATGCGAAGAAGACACTCGCGTCGACCGTCGACATGAAGGGCCTGAAGTGGCGCGCCTACAACAAGGGCACCTCGCGGATTGCCGAACTCGTCGGTGCGAACCCGGTGACGGTGCAGGCGGCAGACCTTGCGCAATCACTCGCCACCGGCGTGGTCGATTCGATGATGACCTCCGGCGCCACCGGCGTGGACAGCAAGGTCTGGGAGTCGCTCAACCGCTTCTACAACGTGGAAGCCTGGTTGCCCAAGAACATGCTGATCATCAACCAGAAAGCCTTCGATGCGCTCGGCAAGGACGATCAGGCCACCGTGCTGCGCCTGGCGGGCGAAGCGGAACTGAAGGGATGGGAGCGGATGCGCGCCTATACCTCGGAATCGCTTGAGGTTCTCAAGCGCAACAAGATGATCGTTGAAAGCCCGAATCCGAAATTCAAGGGAGAACTCGCGAAGATCGGCGACACCCTGCTCAAGGAATGGCTGGAGCGTGCGGGCGACGACGGCAAGGCGATTGTTGCAGCAATGAAGAAGTAGAGAGCTTGCGCGCCTTTCTCGACCGCCTCTACGACGCCGCGGGGTATCTCGCGGCGTTTTTCGTTTTTGCGATCTTCGTCCTGATGATCGGTCAGACCGTTGCACGGGAACTATCGGTTCCCACACGTGGCTGGGACGACATTGCCGGATGGCTGTGCGCCGCATCCGCATTCCTCGCGATGGCCCATACCTTCCGGCGCGGCGACTTCGTGCGGGTCACCCTGCTCAACGAAAGACTCTCCGGCTCGACGCGCAGAACGATGGAAATCGCGGCGCTCGCCTTCGGCACGCTGTTTCTCGGCTACATGAGCTGGTGGGCGCTGAGTTTCGTCTACGAAAGCTGGCAGTTCGAGGAAAAAGCGCAAGGCCTGATCGCCATCCCGATCTGGATTCCGCAGTCGAGCTTCGTGCTCGGCGCGGCGATATTTCTAGTCGCGATACTCGATGAGCTGATCAAGGTGCTCCGCGGACAGAAGCCCTCCTACGAAGTCGCGGTCGAGGAGCGCCACGCGCGCGGTGACTTCAGCGAGGACATCTGATGCCGCTGGGTCACATACCACTACCCGAAATCGCGGCGCTGCTGCTCCTGCTGATGCTGATGCTGCTCGCGGGCGGCGTCTGGATCGGCATCACGCTGGCCGCAGTCGGCTGGGTCGGCCTCGCCTTTTTTACCGCCTCGCCGCCCGGCCCCAACCTCTTCACCTCGTTCTGGGGATCGAACAATTCCTGGACGCTTGCCGCGCTGCCCCTGTTCGTCTGGATGGGCGAAATACTGTTCCGTACCCGGTTGTCCGAGCAGATGTTCGCCGGACTCGCACCGTGGCTCAACTGGCTGCCCGGGCGGCTGATGCATGTGAACATCCTCGGATGCGGCATTTTCGGCTCGGTGTCGGGTTCATCCGCCGCCACCTGTGCAACCGTCTCCAAGGTCGCCCTGCCGGAACTGCTTCGCCGCGGCTACGACGAGAAGACTGCGCTCGGCTCGCTCGCCACCTCGGGCACACTCGGCATCCTGATCCCGCCTTCGATCACCATGGTGGTGTACGCGGTCGCGGCGGACGCTTCGATCATTCGCATATTCCTCGCCGGCTTCCTGCCCGGGCTGCTGCTGATGCTGCTGTTCTCCGGCTACATCGTGGTCTGGGCGATCCGGCACCCGGAATTGCAGCCTCCGGCCGAGCCCGACATGAGCTTCACCGAGCGCGTAAAGGCGGCCCGCCACCTTGTTCCGGTGACGCTGCTCATCGCGCTCGTTGTCTGGGTGCTGATTTCGGGCGTGGCCACCGCCACCGAATGCGCGGCCTACGGGGTGCTCGGTTCGCTCGCGATCGCATGGACCAGCGGCTCGCTCACCCGGCGCAACTTCACGGACAGCCTGATGGGCGCAACAAGGGTGTCGTGCATGATCATGTTCATCCTCGCCGGCGCCTCCTACCTGTCGCTTGCGATGGGATTCACCGGCATACCGCGCGCGCTCGCCGAATGGGTGGATTCGCTTGGCCTCAGCCCCTACGCACTGATCGCCGCGCTCACCGTGTTCTATGTGGTGCTCGGCACAGCGCTAGACGGCATCTCGATGATCGTGCTCACCTCCACCATCGTGCTGCCGATGGTGCAGAAGGCGGGCTTCGACGTCATCTGGTTCGGCATCTTCGTGGTGCTGCTGGTCGAGATCGCCGAAGTCACGCCGCCGGTGGGCTTCAATCTTTTCGTGCTGCAGAACATGACCGGGAAAGACAGCAACCTGATCGCAAAAGCGTCGATACCGTTCTTCGTCATGCTGGTGGTGTGTATTGCTCTGGTGACGATCTTCCCTGAGATAGTCACCTGGCTACCCGACTACGTGATGGGCAAATCATGACCGCTCGCCGCGATGCGGACCGGCCGATCTACACCTGCGCCGGAATACGTGCGCTCGAGACAAAGGCACTCGGCGGCCCCACCCGGCCGCTGATGCAGGCCGCGGGCCTTGCCGCCGCGGAGTTCATCCGTCGACATCTGCCGGACACCGCGAAGCGTGTGCTCATCGTCGCCGGCCCGGGCAACAACGGCGGCGACGCCTTCGAGGCTGCCGTGCACCTGCGCCGCGGCTTTCTCGGGATCGACCTGGTGTTCGCCGGATCACGCGATGCCTTGTCGCCGGATGCGCGCGCGGCGCTTGCGCTCTGGACCGATGCGGGCGGCAGCCTGCTGGATGACATTCCGCCGCAGGGACGCTGGGATCTGGCGGTGGATGGCCTCTTCGGCATCGGCCTGACGCGACAGCTCGAAGGACGCTTTGCCGACCTTGTCAGGCGAATCAATTCGCTTGGCGTGCCGGTGATCGCGCTCGACATCCCCTCCGGCATCAACGCGGACACCGGCGCAGTTATGGGCGTGGCAGTGCACGCGACGCACACCATGAGCTTCATCGCGCTCAAGCCCGGCCTGCTCACGCTCGACGGACCGGATCGCTGCGGCATGCTGGAGATCGCAGACCTCGGGCTCGATACCGAATCCATCAAGCCCGCCCCCGGCTGGCTGCTCGATGAACGCTGCATCCGCGCCGCACTCGCACCGCGGGCGCAGAATTTTCACAAGGGACTCGCCGGCAGCGTATCGGTGATCGGCGGTGCGCACGGCATGACCGGCGCCGCCCTGATCGCGGGACGTGCCGCGCTCAAACTCGGCGCGGGCCGCGTCTACGTGGGATTGCTTGACGGTGATGCACTCGCGGTCGACACCGTTGCGCCGGAACTGATGTTTCGCAGCGCATCGGATGCGATCGAACCGGCAACCGTGATCGCCATCGGACCGGGCCTCGGCACCGGCGCACAGGCGCTCGCCCTGCTCGGGCAGGCGATCGCATCCGGCCTGCCGCTGGTGCTGGACGCCGATGCACTGAACCTGATCGCCGGGGACGCATCGCTTGTCCATCGCGTTGCCAGCCGCGCCGCGCCCACACTCGCCACACCGCATCCGGCAGAGGCGGCGCGACTGCTTGGCACGACGACCACCGCCGTCCAGTCGGACAGGCTCGCCGCCGCCCGCCGGCTCGCGCAGAGCCTGAACGCACATGTCGTGCTCAAGGGAAATGGCAGCGTGCTCGCGCACCCCGATGGAACGTTCCGCATCAATCCGACCGGCAATGCCGGCATGGCAAGCGCAGGCATGGGCGATGCGCTCACCGGCTTTGCAGCCGGCCTGCTGGCACAGGGCGCCCCCCCGGAACACGCACTCGCGGCTGCCGTGTGGTTGCACGGCGCGGCGGGCAATGCGCTCGCGCAGGCGGGCGACGGACCGCTCGGCATTACAGCAACGGACATCATCGTCTCCGCGCGCCGCATCCTGAACCGGCTTATGGCGTCCCCGCACCCGGCCTGATGTCGCGGTGGGCGGGGAGCGCAATCCTTTTCCGCAATTCAATTTCCCGGAGCCCGCATGAACGGCCGCCTGTTGATCGACGCAAAGAGCTTTCTCGGCAAGGTGTGGAATCTCGCCCGCCCCTACTGGTCGTCCGAAGAACGATGGATTGCCCGCGGCCTGCTCGCCGCGATCATCATTCTGACGCTCGGCATCGTGTACATGTCGGTGCTGCTCAATGAATTCAGCCGCGACTTCTACAACGCGATCCAGGAAAAGAACTACGAGGACTTCCATGCCCTGCTGCTGTATTTCTGCCTCCTTGCCGCAGGCCTGATCACGCTCTCGGTCTACAAGCTCTACCTGACCCAGATGCTCGAGATGCGCTGGCGCTCCTGGCTCACCACCACTTACCTGAGCGAATGGCTCGAGCGACAGGTGTACTACCGCCTTGAACTTGCCTCACGGGGCACCGACAACCCCGACCAGCGAATCGCGGAAGACGCGCGCCTGTTCACCTCGGGCACGCTCAGCCTGTCGCTCGGGTTTTTGTCATC
>CAMBSA010000006.1 GCA_945869935.1 Bordetella parapertussis
CCCTCTTCGCTCTTTCGCTCCGGATTGATGTAGCGGTGCCAGTTGTTGCCGCTCAGCCGGCGGCTCTGCATCTCCACGCAGCCGATCTCGATGATCCGGTCGCCCATCCGGGCGCTCAGGCCGGTGGTCTCGGTGTCGAGGATGACCTGACGGCTCACCGCCTGCCTCGCACCAACATGAGTCCCGTCGCCATGTCGCATCAACCCCGGTTCAGATTGTCGATGCCGAGATTGGCGAGCGCGTCGGCACGCTCATTCCCCGGGTGGCCTGAATGCCCTTTCACCCAGTGCCAGCTCACCTTGTGGCCGTTCGCACGCGCCTCGAGCTGCTGCCAGAGCTCCGCATTCTTGACCGGTTGCTTGTCCGTCGTTTTCCAGCCTCTCCGCTTCCAGTTAGGCAGCCACTCGGTGATGCCCTTCTGCACATATTGGGAATCGGTATAGACCTCGACCGTCGATCGCTCGCCCAGAGATTCGAGCGCTCGTATCACGGCGGTAAGTTCCATCCTGTTGTTCGTGGTGTGCGCCTCGCCACCGTGCAGCTCGCTACGTGCCTCACCTGTTTGAATCAGCGCCCCCCAGCCCCCGGGGCCGGGATTGCCGCGGCATGCGCCGTCGGCGTAGATACGGACCAGCTCATTGCTCATTTCAGACCTGTTCGTTCGGATTGATGTTCTTGTTTTGCTTGTGCGTTGCAGTGTGCCGCGAATCCGCGACCTGCTGAACGGCGGGCGCCATTACCTGTGACCCCGACCGCCGTTCGCGCCACGGCGGGGTCAATAGTCGCATGCCCGCGGTGCGCTTGATCGCACGCACCACATAAACCCCGCCGCATATCGGCCACCAGCGGTCACCCGCCCGCTCGAGAAAGGAAAAGCGCTCGATCCATTTCGACTGTGCAAAGGGCGGCGAGTAGCAACCGAACCGGCCGCCGGTGAGTTCGAACCCGAGGAGGCTCAGCCAGTCGCGCAGTCGAAGCAGCGCGATAAACCGGCCTTCCCAGGGAAATTGCTCGCGACGCCCGAAAGCACGCCGCGCTCCCCAGAAAGAAAGCGGATTGAATCCCGAGATGACAATCGAGCCGTCGGGCATGAGCACGCGTTCGGCTTCGCGCAATATCCGGTGGGGATGTTCGCTGAATTCGAGCACGTGCGGCAATGCCACCAGATCCACGCTGTGCGAGGCCACTGGCAGCGCCCAGGGGTCGGCAATCACCGACGCACCGGGTTCCCGCGCGACGCTTCCGCGATATGGAATCCGGCTCTCGCGCAGGAAGTCAACGCCGGCAAGGCCCACCTGCAGCGCGGTGAAACCGAAGATGTCGTCCACCGCGGTATCGAATTGCGCCTGTTCCCAGCCGAGCACGTATCGGCCCGGATCGGTGTCCAACCAAGCAGCGATATGGGAACTCAATCTGCACCGCTCCAAGTTGCGCAAATGCGAACAGGCGTCATTTCTGTGGTCCAATGCAGGTCGTCAGCCGGGTACAGTCGCAGGAGCAGCCCGCGCAAACCTCGGCAGCGGCGTTCGGGTAACCCGGATTCTAACGCGGCAGGACGACGTCGCCCTGCGCCGCACGGCGAGCACAAGGCGCGGATATTGTGTAAGGAAACACGCGATCCGGATTGACCAGGACCGACGCGCTCCGATACCATTTTGTGGTTTTTCCTGAGGGAGGTAGTCCAGCGTGCAGAGGCGGTTAAGACGCCTGTGGATTCCATTGCTCGCCGCCGCCCTCGGCTCGCCTGCGCTCGCGCTCGCCGACGAGTTCCCACCCCCGATTCCTGGATCAACGCCGGCGCCGCTGGAACGGCTCCTGCAACGCATCGCGCCTGCACCGGCTGCGGCGCCAGCCCCGATTGTTCCGATCCCGGCGACTCCTAAACTGTCGGACACACCGATCACCGAAATTCGCGAAGTCCGCGAAACGCTTACCCTCGCCCGTCCGGTGGATCTCACAACCGCACCCGACGACCTGTGGGAGCGGATGCGCAACGGATTCTCGATGACCGACCTGGACAGCCCGCTGGTTCTCGACAGACAGATCTGGTACGCGACCAAACCGCAGCAACTCAAGCGCATGGTCGAGCGCAGCAAGCGCTACCTGTATCACATCGTCGAAGAACTGGAAAAGCGCGGCATGCCGATGGAAATAGCGCTGCTGCCCATGGTCGAGTCCGCCTTCAATCCGATGGCCTACTCGCGGGCGCATGCCTCGGGACTCTGGCAGTTCATTCCCGGAACCGGCAAGCGCTACGACCTCGCGCAGAACTGGTGGTATGACGGGCGGCGCGACATCATTGCGGCGACCAACGCGGCACTCGACTATCTGAAGGATCTGTACGAGATGCACGGCGACTGGCACCTTGCGCTCGCGTCGTACAACTGGGGCGAGAACGCGGTGGCGAGGGCAATCGAACGCAACAAGGCGAAGGGACTGCCGACCGACTACCTGTCGCTCACGATGCCGACCGAAACCCGCTACTACGTGCCAAAGTTGCAGGCGCTCAAGAACATCATCCTCAAACCCGATGCCTTTGCCTTCGACCTGAACCCGATTCCCAACCAGCCCTATTTTGTCACGGTCGAGAAGACCGAGAACATAGACATCAAGACCGCGGCGCGCCTTGCCGAAATGCCGGTCGAAGAACTCATCGCGCTCAACCCGGCGCACAATCGGCCGGTGATGAACACCGCGCAGACGCAACGCATCGTCCTGCCGATCGATCATGCCGAAATATTCAAGCGCAATCTCCAAGCGAATGACAAGCCGCTCTCCTCCTGGCAAGCGTATACCCTGAAGCACGGGGACCGGCTCGAACGGCTTGCGGCAGAACGAGGCATCGCGCTCGCGAACCTGAAACAGGCGAACGGCATCGGTGCGAAAACCCGGGTCGGACCGGGCTTCCAGTTGCTCCTGCCGATGAAGGGATCTGCAGGCGCAAGCGATCCTCTACCGACGATGTTCGTGCCCCCTGCGATGCCCGTGCCCGCCACCGCCTCCCGCAGCGGTTCCACAAGAACCGAGATCCGCAAGCTCACGCACACCGTGGCACGCGGCGACACCCTGGTGTCCATCGCGGACCGGTACGGCGTCAGCGTCGATGACCTGAGGCGCTGGAACCGGATCGGCCGCCTGATGGCGGGACAGAACCTCGTCATCGAGCGAACGGTTCAGGTGCCGGTGACGACGTCGCAGGCCAGGCCGTCGGTGCGCAAGACAGGCGCGGGCAGTACCATGAAAAAAGCCCGGACCGTCACCAAGAAGCCAAAACCGAGACAAACGACCGGCTAAGCCGCACTCGAGGCTCCTTCAGGAGTCCGTATCTCCGGTGCGAATGCAATTCGCCTCATGCCCTCCGCCGAAGCTGACGGCTTCGGGATAGCTCGCGCGGCACGCGTCGATGGCCCGCGGACAGCGCGGATGGAAATGACAGCCCTGCGGCGGGCTTACCGGAGACGGCTGTTCACCTTCCAGCCTGACGATTGTCCTTCCCGCCACGTCGTCGATGCGCGGCACCGAGGCGAGCAGCGCGCGGGTATAGGGATGCTTCGGACTCCCGAGCACCGATGCCACCGGCCCACGCTCGACGATGCGTCCGAGATACATGACTGCGACCTCGTCGGCGAGATACTCCACCACAGCGATATTGTGGGTGATGAACAGGTACGAGAGGCCGAGTTCACGCTGTAGTCCGCGCAGCAGGTTGAGAATTTGCGCCTGCACCGAGACATCGAGCGCACTGGTCGGCTCGTCGCAGATGATCAGCTTCGGATTGACCGCAAGCGCACGCGCGATCGCGACCCGCTGGCGCTGACCGCCGGAGAATTCGTGCGGATACCGGCCTCGCGCGTCCGGCGACAATCCCACCTGCGACAGCAATTCGTCAATCCGGCGACTGCGTGAGTCGGCATCGCCACCGACATTAAGCGCTGTCATCCCCTCGAGCAGAATGTCGATCACCCGCATGCGGGGATTCAGCGACGCATACGGGTCCTGGAAGATGATCTGGAAATCGCGCCGCCGCTGTCTCAGCTCTTCGCCACGAAGGCGCGTCAGTTCCACGCCTTCGAACATTACCTCGCCGGAATCGGGCCGCAAGAGTTGAAGCAGCGCGCGCCCTACGGTGGTCTTGCCACACCCCGATTCCCCGACGAGCGCGAGCGTGCGCCCCTTGGGCACGGAAAGCGAAACACCGTCCACTGCGCGTACGTTCGCAACGGTGCGTTTGAGCAGGCCACGACGAATCGGGAACCAGACTCTCAGGTCGCGTACGGCGAGCAACACCTCATCCGCACCCTTTCGCGTATTCGACGATGATTCGGACGGGACCTCAGCCTTGAGCACGGCATCAACCGGGGCCCCCGCCCCGTCCACGTCCTCGGCGAGATGGCAACGCACCCCGCGCCCGGACGCGTGCACCGTCCATGCCGGAATTTCGTTCCTGCAGCGCGCAAATACCCGATCGCACCGATCCGCAAAGCGACACCCCTGAAACACCGTATCGAGCGAAGGCACCTGACCCGCAATCGTCGCAAGCACCACGCCGCGCTTGCCTTCGCCCGGCAGGGATTCGAACAGTTTCCGCGTGTAAGGATGCCGCGGCGAGGCAAAGAACTCATCGCGTGCCGCGGTCTCCACGATCTGCCCCGCATACATCACGGCGACGCGGTGGGCCATCGAAGCCACGATACCCAGATCGTGCGTGATCAGGAGCATCGACATGCCGGTGCGCGCCTGCATCTCGCGAAGCACGTCGAGCACCTGCGCCTGTATCGTTACATCGAGCGCAGTCGTCGGCTCGTCTGCGATCAACAAGTCGGGCTCACCCGCGAGCGCAATCGCGATCATCGCACGCTGCTTTAGACCGCCGGAGAGCTGGAAAGGGAATTCGCCAGCGCGCCGCGGCGCATCGGGTACGCCGACGGATTCCAGTAACACGATTGCGCGGGCGCGAAGCTCATCCGGTTTCATCGATCCGCGCCGCTCAAGCACCTCCTCGATCTGGCGCCCGACGGTGAGCACCGGGTTCAGGCTGGTGGCCGGTTCCTGAAAAATCATCGCGATCCGGCGACCGCGCACCGCGCGCATGGACGCCTCCGGTAGTGCAAGCAGATCGATCTCACCGCCCTCATCGACGAGGAACACCCCGCCGGAGGTGATCCGCCCGTTACCGGCGAGCAGGCGGAGAATCGACAGCGCGGTTATTGATTTGCCGCATCCGGATTCACCCACAACGGCAAAGGTTTCGCCGCGGGCAATTTCGAAGTCCACCCCGTCCACAGCACGAACCAAGCCACCCCCGGTATCGAACACCGTGCGCAGGTGTTCGACTCGCAACAGCACGTCGGTCATCGGCCGGCTCATGCTGAGCCCCTGCCGATCTGCACCCGCGGATCAAAGGCGTCGCGAACCGCATCGGCGAAGAGATTGGCGGCAAGAACCAGAACGAACATGAACGCGAATGCGGCCGCAAGGGCCCACCACACCATCGGTTCGCGCGCCATCTCCAGCCGCGCCGCATTGATCATCGTGCCGAAGCTGATCATGCTCGGATCCACACCGACCCCGACATAGGACAAGGCGGCTTCCGCAAGCACGAAACCTGAAAAATCCATCACCAGCGAGATCAGGACGATATGCATCACGTTCGGAAGCAGGTGGCGCGAAATGATTCTGCCTCGCCCCACACCGAAGGCCTGGGCCGCCTGGACGAACTCGAGTTCGCGAAGCTTCAGCGCCTCGCCCCGCAGCAGGCGTGCCAGTCCCGTCCAACTGGTCAGACCGAGAATCACGCAAAGGAAAAGCAGACGCAGGTCCGCCCGCTGCGCCGCCGTCGGGAACAGTTCCGGATGCGCATCGATATAGCCCTGGACCATCAGAACCGATGCCGCGATCAACAGCACGCTCGGAATCGAGTTGAGCGTGGTGTAGACGTACTGGATCACGTCATCAACCCAGCCTTTCAGGTAACCCGCCGCAATTCCGAGGCTCACCGCCACCGGCAGCAGCACCAGGGTGGTGAGCGTGCCGATCACAAGGCTGGTACGTATGCTTTTGAGTGAAAGATAAAGCACGTCCTGCCCGACCTTGTCAGTCCCGAGCACATGGTAGCCGCCGGCAAGCGCAATGACCGGACCCGCGATAGCGAACATCACGGCAAGCACTCCGAGGACAGCGACCCAGGGCAGGCGCGTGTCGCCGCTCCAGATCCGGCCCCACGTTTCCGCAGTGCGCCTGCCTTCGCTGCGAGCGATCGCCAGCGTGGCGAGGCTTGCGAAGAGCCACCAGAGGGCGAACGCTATGCCAAGCCCGCGCACAGCGGTGATTGTCAAATCGCGGCCGTGCTCCGAGTCGTCCTTGAGATGCTTTCCGCCAAAAACGAGCCGCGGAAATTCGCGCGCCTGCCTGCCTCCGGGTAGCTCCACCGTTTCGCGCGAATAGGCGCGCATCGCAAGGGGTGACGAGTACGTACGCTCGCTTCGTGCGCGAAAGCGGGAGGTCAGCGCGTCAAGCACCGACAGCACCTCGGGCGAATACGCCGGTGCCTCCCCCGCCTTCTGCGGCAGCATCACCCGGTAGTGAACGCAGTCGGCAACCCCGATCAGGAGGAAAGCCGCAAGTACCGTGAGTGACCCGAGACCGGCGCCACTCGAGGTGACGCGTTGCCAGGGCGCACGCAGATGCCCATGGCGCCGGACATACGCAAAATAGCCCCCGAGTACCGTGAGCAGGAGGAACACCAGCGCATCCGTCCAGAGCAGTACCGGAAGGATGCCGTTGGCACGGACAACGGCCCACACAGCCGCGGCGATCGCGACCCAGCCGATCGCAATCGCGATTCGAGCCGCGCGATTTGCCGGCGCGTGCGTATCCTTCGTCGGCAGTTCCGTGCCCGGGTCGATGCTCATTCGAACCGGATCCTCGGATCAACCAGGGTGTAGGAGATGTCCGTTGCGACAAGCCCCGCGATATAAAGCACGGAGCCGATGAACACCATCGAGCGCACCACCGCAAAGTCCTGTGCCTGTATCGCATCGATCGTGTAGCTTCCGAGCCCGGGAATTCCGAAAAATGACTCGGTGATCAGGCTGCCCATGAACAGCAGCGGAATCACCACCACCACGCCGGTCAGGATCGGGATCATTCCGTTCTTGAGCACATGCCGGAACAGCACGGCCGATTCGGACAAACCCTTGGCGCGCGCGGTGCGCACGTAATCCTTGCCCATCTCCTCGATGAAGATGGTCCTGTACCAGCGTGCCCCTGCCCCGATTCCGCTCACCGTCCCGACAAGCACGGGCAAGATCAGGAACTTGAAAGCATCGAGTCCGCCGTCATAGCCCGAGATCGGGACCAGGGCCCAGAGTTTTGCTGCCACGTACTGCCCGGCGATGATGTAGAACAATCCTGATACCGACATCGCCGCGACACAGAGGATGACACCCCAGACGTCGAGATACGTGGCGCGAAAAAATGCCATCAGCAGCGCGATCGTCACGTTGACGAGGATGCCGACAAGAAACACCGGAACCGCGAGCGCAAGACTCGGCCCCATGCGCGTTGCGATTTCGTGGCCGATCGAACGCCCGTCGTCGGCATTGCCGAAATCGAACACGAACAGTCGTACCGACTTCTGGAAAAATATCGTCTCGGTTATCCGTCCGGTACCCGGAGCGCGTGCGTTCCAGATGAGCGGCTTGTCATAGCCGCGTTCGGACTTCCACTTCTCGATCGCCTCCTGTGTCACCCGCTTGGCACCGAGTTGCATGCGCGCCATGTCATCGGGCGTATTCACGATGAAAAAAAGCGCAAAGGTAATCAGGTTGACGCCGATCAGGATCGGAATCGCGTACAGGGCGCGTCGCAGGATATAGCCGATCATTCCGATATCCGTTTCGCCGCGGCACGTTCGCGCCGGCGGTAGCCGATGAACGCCGGCACCGTGCCAAACGCGATCAAGACGGCCACGAGGAACAGCGGCCAGAGCAACGGCCGGTTCCACTCCGCGCGCCGCCGCTCCCGCAATTCGGTGTCAATGCGCTGGAACTTGAGGCCGTTGCGTGCCATGTTGTTCGGCTTGCCGTTCCTGACCCAGGCGTGCGAAAGACCGTAGTCCTTGGGATGGAAGCCCCAGGCCCACGGTGCATCCTCACGCGCGATGCGCACCATCTCGTCGATCACCGCCTGGCGTTCCGGTCCGTTGTCCATGTTCTTCATTCGCTCGAACAACCGGTCGTATGCGGGGTTCTGGTAATTGGCCGCATTCTCGCCCTGTGTCTTTGCCCGGGACTGCGGACCGTTGAGCAGAAACATGAAGTTTTCCGGATCAGGATAGTCCGCGTTCCAGCCGAGAAAAAACATCTGGGTGTTACCCGCGCGAACCTTTTCCTGGAATCGGTTCCAGTCCGAGGTCCGGATCTCGAGTTGCAGGTCCAGCTTGGCGAACTGGCGGCGATACCAGTTGAGCCGCGCGGCATCACCTGGTCCACGCGCGACGGTATCCAGATACAGCACCACCGGCTGCCCTGACTTCGCATCACGCCCGCCGGGGAAGCCGGCCTCGGCAAGAAGTTTTTTTGCCGCTTCGATCGACTTTCGTTTGGGCTTGTCGTCCACCCATTCGTACACGACCGGGTTCATTCCCTCGCGTCCATCGCGATATCCGAAGATACCCGGCGGTATCGGGCCCGAACCCGGGATACCCCTGCCGTTGGAAAAAATGGAAATGAATTCTTCCCAGTCCACCGCGATAGAGATGGCCTGGCGCAGTTTCCTCGCACGATCGCCAAGACCGCCTACGACCGGGTCAAGAAAATTGAAGGCAAGATAGAAGGTGCTGGTGCCAACCGAGGTTCGCAGGTTGATGTCGCGCGACTCGAGCTCAGGCGTAAGAGCCGCCTCGCCTTCCATTCCCATCCGAACCGCCTGATCGAAGTTGTCGGAACTTATGCCCGACGCGTCGTAGTAGCCCTGCAGGAACTTGTTCCAGTAAGGGATGCCTTCCTTTTCGCGCGAGTACACGATCCGGTCGATGAAGGGACCGGTCTTGCCTGCATCCGCAAGCAGGCCCGCAGCCCGGTCGCCGGGCTCGCCTACCGAGGGGTAGGACTCGCCGCGGAAATTGGGGTTCCGGTCCAGCACCATGCGCGAGTTGGGATTGTTTTCGCTAAGCATGTAAGGCCCGGTGCCCACCGGAAACCAGTCAAGCGTCAGGTTGCGCCCCTCGTTCATGCCGCGCTGTGCGTAGAACTTGTCTGCTTCCCAGGGAATCGGCGCGAAGAAAGGCATCGCCAGCCAATAGAGGAACTGCGGATACTTCCCCTTGACCCGCACCCGATACGTGTACTTGTCCACGACCTCGACGCCGATGAGCGGGTAGCGCCGCAAATCGAGCCAGGGTAGCCCCTTGTCGGATTTGCCGAATTTTTCGGCGTGCGACGCAATGATCGCCGCATCCTCTTTTTTCAATTGTGCCGCCAGTTCGCGCAATCCGACGATGTACTCGCTCATGTGTCCGAAGATCGGCGACACAAAACGCGGATGCGCGAGTCGCTTGATCTCGTAGACGTAGTCCTCGGCAAGCAGTTCGCGCGTTCCCGTCCGCGGAAAATCCGCCACACCGTACTTGCCGCGGATGTCGGCGTCAGCGAGATCGAGATACAGCGGAGCACCTGCCTCGTCCTTCGCGAATGCGGGATGCGGCTGAAACAGGATGCCCGGGCGGATGCGGATCTGATACACGCTGCTTGCCACCCGGTCCGCCGGTGCATTGGCAGGAAGCCGCCTGCCCTGCGCGTCAAAAAACTCGGGTCGGGGCATTTCTTCCGCGGTGAGCGTTGCAAGTTCATACGGCCGCTTGAGGTAGTGGTACTGCAGCGGCGGTTCGTAGATCTGTGCGGTGAACTCCGCCTCGTCGGACGCATAGGACTGCGCCGGGTCGAGGTGTTTCGGTCGCTCGGAGAACGAGGTGTAGAGCACATTGCGTCCGCGCTCGGAGGCCGGGTACGGGTCGTTGAGCGCGCCGCTGCAGGCGGCAAGGCCGAGCGACGAGAGTCCGAAGCAAAGTAGGAAAATCCGGCGACGCAAGGCTCGTATCACGAGCGAAGTGTATCCAAATCGCGACGGCCCCGTCACGGCTAAATTCACGGGCGGCGATCGGGATGCCGTGTGCCCCTCCGGTATAATTCCGCTGTCATTTTTGCGAGGCAGATCATGGGATTTCTCGACGGAAAACGCATTCTGATCACCGGTCTGCTAAGCAACCGGTCCATTGCCTACGGCATCGCGCGGTCGGCCCAGAGACAGGGTGCGGAACTGGCATTCACCTACCAGAACGAACGCTTCCAGGAGCGCGTGACCGGCTTGGCGCGCGAACTCGGTAGCGAACTCGTGTTTCCCTGCGACGTCTCCAATGATGCGGACATCGAGAATACGGTCGCCGCCCTGCGCGGACGTTGGGATTCCATGGATGGCCTGGTGCATGCGATCGCCTACGCGCCCCGCGAAGCAATCGCGGGAGACTTCCTCGACGGCCTGTCGCGAGAGTCCTTCCGGGTGGCGCATGATGTCAGTGCGTACAGCTTCGCCGCGCTTGCCAAGGCATTCCTGCCGATGATGGAAGGCAGGCGGGCCGCGCTTCTGACGCTCACCTATCTTGGTGCAATGCGCGTTGTGCCGAACTACAACACCATGGGCCTCGCCAAGGCGAGCCTCGAAGCTTCAGTGCGCTACCTCGCGGCCTCGCTCGGCCCGCGCGGAGTCCGCGTCAATGGCATCTCCGCCGGACCGATCAAGACACTCGCAGCGAGCGGCATTTCCGGCTTCGGAAAAATACTCAAGCACGTCGAGGAAAACTCACCCATGCGCCGCAACGTCACCACTGACGACGTGGGCAATGCGGCCTCATTCCTGCTGTCCGATCTCGCCGCTGGTGTTACCGGCGAGATCCTTTACGTGGACTCGGGGTTCAGCCATGTTGTTGGTGGCATGCCAACGGAAAAGGCCGAACCGGAGGCCTGAAATGGCAAAGGCGGGAGATCGTCCCGCCTTTGTTTCACCCCTGCCGGATGCTGATCCGACTTACTGCTGCGGCTTCTTCTCCAGAGCCGCCTTGTTGATCTCGACTTTTGCCGACGCCCGCAGCGAAGCCAGATAGGCCTGCAGTTCGCGCGAGCCGTTCTCGCGACCCAGCTCCGTCTGCAATGATTTCTTCATTGCCTCGTCGAGCTTGGCATCCGTCACCTTGCTGATCCGCACGATCGCGTATCCGGAAGGCAGCGAAAGCCCTGCGTAGGCCGGAAGCTTCGACTTATCGGCGCGAAACACCGCGGTCAGGAGATCGGGCGGCATACCCTGGGCATTGTCGCGACTGATGACCCGCGCTTGACTGAAGGCCAGCCCCTGCGGCGTCTCGCCCTTGTTCAGTTGCGCAAGTCGCTCCTCGCCCACCTTCTGCGCGCGTACGACGCCCTGCTTTTGCACGACGCGCTTCTCCACGTCAGCACGCACCTCGTCGAAGGCGCGGATAGCCGCCGGCTTGTGCTCGAGTACCCGTGCCGCAACGATGACTCCGGATGAGACCTCGACCGCTTCGGTGTTGCGTTTGTTCTTGATTGTGTCGTCACCGAACAGCGCAGAAAGAATCCGGGGATTGTTAAGCTCGGCAATTCCGGCGCGAGCGCGCGTCACCCAGCCGCCATCGCGCAGCGCGAGCTTGAAGCGATCCGCGGCCGGCTTGAGCGAATCGGACTGCTCATACACTAGGTTGGAGAAAGTCTCGGCGCTTTCGGCGAACTTCTTGCCTGCGCGTTGCTTGCGCAGTTCCTTCTCGATATCGCCTCTGACGGCTTCGAAGGGCTTCGTTTTGCCTGCTTTCACGCCCGCGAGCCGGACAATGTGAAACCCGAATTCGGACTCGATCAATCCGGGGGGATCGCCGGGCTTCATCGCGAACACCGCATCTTCAAACGGCTTGACCATCATGCCGCGACCAAAATAGCCAAGATCGCCGCCCTTGGAGCCGGAACCCGGATCCTCCGAATTTTTCTTGGCAAGATCTGCGAACGACGCCGGCGTCTTCTTCACCAGCGCGAGGATGTCTTCCGCTTTCGCGCGAGCCTTTTCCTTGTCCGCGGCGGAGGCCCCAGGCTTCACTCCCATGAGTATGTGGCTCGCCTGGCGTTCCTCCTTGTCCTCGAACAGGGCACGATTCGACTCGTACCATGCCTTGACTTCTTCCGCGGTGACAGGCTCGCTCGCCAGTAGGGAGTCGGAATTGAACAACGCGTATTCGACTTTCACCTGCTCCGGAACCTCGAACTCCGCCTTGTTCGCGTCGTAATAGGCCTTGAGTTCGTCGGGAGTGGGTTTGATCTCCCGGGCAAACGCTTCCGCGGTCAGGCTGACGACCGCCACTTCCCTCTGCTCGCCGCGCAGCATGCCCCACTGCAAGGCAGTCGTGCGCGAGGAGATGCCCGCTTCCGCAAGACCCGAGGCGAGTTGCTGCATCAGCATGTCCGAGCGCAGCTTGGCTTCAAACGCGAGCGGGCTGGTCCTCTCCGCACGCAGCGCCTCTTCATAGCGCGCGCGGGAAAACTTGCCGTCTTCCTGGAACGCCGGCGTCGCCGTGATCAGTTCGCGGATCGCATCGTCGGTCACCGCCATCTTGCTCTTGGAGAGCTGCGTCATCAGGAGTCGCTGGCCGATCAGTCCCTCGAGCACGTCTTCGCGAAGTTCGGGCCGGTCAAACACGGATGCGTCAAAGTTACGACCGAGAAGACCGCGCATGCGGTCGAGCTGGCCGCGCAGCTGGTCGGTAAATTCCTGTTCGGTGATCCTGCTCCCATCGACGCTTGCCACCTCGTTCACCTGGGTGCTGTTTCCCTGATAGGAATCGATTCCCCAGAAGGCGAACGGAGGAATGATCAGGATCGCGAGAAATACCTGCAGAAGACGCTTGTGCTTGGCTACTAAATCAAACATGGTTCCAAGGCTCCGAAAACAAAAAGGCGAACCGAGGTTCGCCTTTGATGCGCCCTATCCGGACGATCCGGTCTGCAATGCAGGGGTTATGGACAAACTTTGGCGGAGTGGACG
>CAMBSA010000007.1 GCA_945869935.1 Bordetella parapertussis
CGCGTATTGTTGATCGAAGCGTTTTTGGGGTGCGGACTTACAGAGGAAGCGCTAGACGAGGTCGATTTTGAACTGAGGGCAGGGAGAGCGGACTCGCGGATTCTCTCGCTTACTGGGCGAATCTATTTTGAATTGGCGAGGGGCGAACAGGCGCTCTTTCAGTGTTTTGAGAAGAGCAAGACGGGGTTTTCGTTGCACGATTCGACCGGGGTATTGTTGCCTCAGCCAGCTAAACTTGGACTCATCGACCTATGGTGTATCCGCAGTGAAGCCCGATATTTGCGCGTTGCACGGGCTCAGTGGTTGAATTTCGGGAAGCCCACTGTGTACCCGCCGGTGGACGCGGATGCCTTCGAGGTTCCAAGGCCGTTCTCAAGAGAACTGTTTATAGCCAGTATTCCCGAGGCCAGAATATTGCCGAAAGACCTGATGCTACTTACTCGTGATAACGAATTGCTTGTGGAGGGCATCTTTAACAATGTTCAAAGTCGGATACACAAAAGCAGGTTCATTAGGACGGTTGCGGATGACGGGAGAGTGCTTCTGGAGATTCCCAAAAGGAATCTGAAATTGGAGGGGGCGGTTTGTTATCTTGGTTCTGCGGATAGTTTTTTCAACTGGGTCTACGAGTGTGCCGGGCGGATGTGGTTAATTCATCAACAACCTGAACTCGCAGCTTTGCCGCTCCTTGTTTCTGATCAGATTACTGAACGGCAATGCGAACTCCTGAAACTTATGGGCATTGCCGAAGGCAGGGTTGTTAAAGTGCCGCACGACTCGGTTGTCACTTGCACAATGGTCCATGTGCCGGCGAATCCTGTTGTGGGGTGGTTCGTAGCCCCGATGGCTGTCGAGTTTCTGAGACGTTCATTGGGGCGGCAATCGTCATCGACCAAGAGCGAGCGCAGGCGGTTTTTCTTTGGTAGCAGTGTGAGCGATTTCGGAAAGATCTCAAACGAAGACGAAATCTGGGAACTGTTGGAAAGTCACGGGTTCGAAAAGATTGTACCGTCGGAAATGTCGACTGAGGATCTTTGCTCCTGCATCGCCGGCGCAGAGGTTGTAGTGGGCCCGGCTCACGATGCGATGGCATACCTGTTCCTGCTTCCAGCGGGAGCTTCCGTATGTGTTTTTTGCCCGAGAGGGACGGCGTCTCCAAAGCTGTTCTGCGCTTCGGCGACTTTAAGCGTGAAATTCAACTACATTGTTTGCGAACCGGATTTCAGTACCCACGAGTATATTGACTCTTGTGACATGCATGTCCGCACCAGTTTATTGCTGAACTGCCTGCGCGACCTCAACCTGTAGACAGGTGCGTGGCCCTACCTCATAGATTGTGGCGGGACAATATGATGAGATTGCGGGATTGCGTTCTGTTTATCGAGCGGAACCATTTCACTGACACTTATGCGCCTAACGCGTGGTAGGCGCCAGATTTCCCGCCGGTTTTCTTAAGCAATCTGATTTTCCCTATGGTCATTGACCGGTCGATTGCCTTACACATGTCATAAATTGTCAGCAATCCGATCGATGCCGCGGTCAGTGCTTCCATTTCTACGCCGGTTTGTCCTCGAGTTTCAACTGCCACCATTATTGATATCTTTGAATTCGGTTCGTCTGGCGTCATCTCTACAGAAACGCTGGTAATTTGTATAGGGTGAGCGAGTGGAATCAGATTGCTCGTTTGTTTCGCGGCCTGAATGGCTGCAATGCGCGCAATCCCCAAAACATCTCCCTTTTTCGCTGTCCCGGACGTTATGACTTTCAACGTGCTCTCGTTCATGGTTATGTCGCCTGCAGCTACAGCCACACGGTGAGTCATTGTTTTCCCGCCAACATCAACCATGTGAGCAACTCCACGGCGATCGAAATGGTTTAGCGTGGGAGGCTTGCTTCTTTTCTTGACCGTGAGCATATAGTTAAGGCTTGGACATTATTTGCGTTCTCGGGATGCGGATGCGTTTAACCAACTTACTTCACAGCGTTTCTATTCTTCTGGCAACCGATTTCATGTGATACCGACACATCCTGGTTCGACGCTTAGGGACTATTAGCGCTCTTTCCGGACTAATCCAGCGAGTAACTGCCGCATTTCGCAGGCTCGGGGGGGGGGCAATTATTGCGGAATCGGCTTCCGAACAACTGTCCTAGTATCATACAAAGATGCGCAAAAAAGCACTTTCTCTCTTGTTGGCGCTAGCGATTGTTTCCAATGGGAGCGCTCAGAGCTTACCCGAGTTGGGAGACAGCTCGTCGGCTATTCTCAGTCCGCAAATGGAGCGCCGAATCGGGGAAGAGGCATATCGGGATATCCGACTGCGTGAGCCTGATTTCGTCGATGACCCAGAAATATTAAATTATGTCAATGAGTTAGGGGCTAGGCTTGCATCCGCAGCTGACGGAACGGGGCAAAGCTTTGAGTTTTTCGTTATTCAGAATTCAACGATAAACGCGTTCGCGATGCCTGGTGGATTTATTGGGGTACACACTGGACTATTGCTAGCAGCACAGAGTGAGTCTGAGCTTGCTTCTGTTGTGGCGCACGAGATATCTCATGTTACTCAGCGACACATAGCGCGGATGTTTGGGCGGCAAAGCGAATTGTCCATTGTGACCATGGCGGCGTTTTTGGTTGCAATGCTTGCAGCCAGATCCAGTCGGGACGCCGCCGGTGCAGCCATGGCTGGCGCGTCGGCTGGATCAATTCAGGCGCAATTGAATTATTCACGCGATTTTGAGCGCGAGGCGGATCGGGTAGGGTTTCAGGTTCTTGAACGTGCTGGATTCGATGTCAATGGTATGGGCGCATTCTTTGAACGGCTTCTGAAAGCAGGCCGCCTATATGATAATAACGCCCCTGCGTATTTGCGGACGCACCCTATGTCGACTGAGCGCATGGCCGACATGCAGAACCGCGCACAGAACCTGCCTTATCGTCAGGTACCGGACAGTCCGGAATTTCTGCTCATTAGGGCAAAACTAAGGGCGGACCTTGGTTCTCCGAAGGAGGCTGTCGAGGCGGCGGACGCGCAGGTCAGCGATCGGCGATATTCGAGCGAATCGGCCGCCCGGTACTCATTGGTATCTGCGTTAATTAGAACGCGTGGCTATTCTCGTGCTCAAGGCGAAATGGCGCGTTTGCGCTCGATAGTTTCACACCCACTGGTTGATCTTTTGGACGTGCGGCTTCGGGTCGCCTTGCGGGAGTATGGAGTTGCAAAGAACATACTCGACGCTTCGCTCCGTTCCTTCCCAGGTTTCAAACCGATTCAATACGCACGGGTGGATTTGCTGCAAATTCAGGGAAATCACTTGGTCGCGTCAACTGAACTTGCAGATTTGGTAAAAAACAACCCCAGGGACTCGCGCCTGTACGCGTTGCAGGCAAAGTCGTTTTCCGCACTGGGTAATAGAGTGGCGATGCATCAGGCACTTGCAGAGCAGTATGTTCTTGTGGGGGCCATACCAGCTGCGATTGAGCAATTGCAGCTAGCGCAAAAGTCCGGGCAGGGCGATTTCTATTTGCTATCGACGCTTGATGCGAGGTTGCGGGAATTGAGGCAGCGATTGGTCGAGCGTTCCAAATTTCGTTAGTCCGAAATTTATTTCAGCTTATGATCTGGAGATCGGATTTACATAAGACTCATAGAGCAAATCGAATGTTTTCTCTGATTCGAGGAATAGTTCGCTTTCATTTGAACTCCGTCGAATCGCGCCTTTGAGAAGGGACTCAACGCCCGCTGCTTCCGCGACGTCCGGCCCGCCCGCATCAAGATAGTGAACCAGAGCACCGAGACGCAATAGCGCGGTGTTCTTGTCGTGGTCAAATCTGTGAAGCAACTCTTCGAATGTCACTCGGTCTTTCGTATTCCTGAACGGCGCGCCGTCAAACGCGAAGCCCACGGCATCCTTAGGGCACGGTTGCGCCGCATCAAGCCCAATCAGGGTGGCTTCCGGATCGATGAATCGCCGGATCAGCCAAGCCGACGCGAGACGGTCTGCCCACAGAGGTTTTTTGGTCGCCCACTTGCGCTTCAAATATCGCTCCACCGACTGCGATCCATTGGGCGCACGAGTCGGCTCAGGAAACATCAGACGTCGAATCTTATGTTCTGCTTCTCTGATTGCCTCCTCAGCCCGCGTGAGGGCTGGCGATGGAAATATGTCGGGTGTTCGAACTGACTCGAACTCCTGTCGGTGCTTTGCAAGCGCTCTAGCCAGAGTTCCCGAATCGGATATGCCGATCGCCCCGGATAGTCCCGCGACATTACGTATTAGTTCCTCATACCTAGCACTTCGATCGAATAAGGCGCGAAGGGTGCCGTCTTGCTTTGCGTCCGGTGCGGTGGCATGCAGAACATACGCGGAACCGTTCAGGCGCGTCACATGCTCCGCCAAGCGGGTGAGACTTTGCTGCGCGTCAGACGTGTAAGGCAGTAGGTAGACACCCTCTCGAAGTACCGAGCAGCCAAGCGATTCCAAAGTCCTGAGAATTCGCATTCGTGCCGATGCATCGTCGATTGTCAGGCTGGTAATGAATACCAACTAATCCCGTTGCAGAGGCGACTTGTCTTTGGCCACTTTAGCGAACTCTAATTGATCAGTTCAAGGAGTCGAGTCGGGATAATCTTCAATTGCTCATTGCGTCTTGGAAAAGTACGCATGCCGCACTCTAACGCCTCTTTCTGTCACCTTCTGCGGTCGAATAGGCGTGTCCGGGTCGACGCGGAATGAGCCATGGGCCAGCAGCAGACATACATATTGTAATATCAACGAGACGACAGTTTTCGGGCCACCTCAATATGACAATCGATAAAGATGTCGACGCCAAGGGATTAAATTGCCCTTTGCCAATCCTGCGTACCAAGAAAGCACTCTCCGAGTTGTCTTCTGGGCAATTTCTAAGGGTACAGGCAACAGATCCGGGGGCTATCAGGGACTTTCAGGCATTTTCCAAGCAAACAGGAAATGAACTAGTTTCCCAGGACTCAAACGAAGGGACCTTTACTTTCGTATTGAAGAAGAAATAGGTCCACGTGTTGTGGGTGTCTTGATAAGGGAACTTCTTCGCCCGGTAATGCAACACCTGCTCAGGCGTACTCGTTGAAAGTGCGACGGTTGGTGTAAGCCCTTGTGTCAATTTACGTTCAACTGGTCTCGCTGATGAGCTAATTTTTCCAGCGTTGACTTGAATTCTGAGAGTCGTTGACGTTCCTGGATCACCACAGCACTTGGGGCGCGTTCCACAAAATTCGAGTTACTGAGTTTTTGGTTTGATTTGCCAATTTCCGTCGTAAGGCGGGATATCTCTTTTTCCAGCCTCACTTTCTCTGCTTCAACGTCCACTTGAACGCGTAGCATCAGTCTTATGGAGCCAACTACAGCGACTGGCGCCTGGCCGGTGTCTGGCATCGAATCCACGATCGAAACGTCGGATACGCGGGCTAGCGCTTTCAAATAGGGCGCGGAGGCTCCAAGAAAAGTGTTGTTTCCAGAGACGACAAGGGGCAGCAGTGTCGATGGTGATATTCCCATTTCACCGCGCAGATTCCGAATTGCCTCTACGACCGATTTCAACTGGGCGATCCAAGCTTCCGCATCAGGGTTGATTAACGCTGCCTGCGAGGTTGGGTAGTGCTGCAGCATTATCGTTGGCGATTCGCTTCCGATTCCGACGCCGGTCAGTGGAGCAACCTTTTGCCAGAGCTCCTCCGTAATGAACGGGATAATCGGATGCGCCAATCTCAGGACCGTCTCAAGAACGACCAGCAACGTCTGACGCGTCGCTTGCCGCTCATCCGGAGAGTTGGACTGGAGCCGAACCTTTGCCAGTTCGAGATACCAGTCGCAAAATTCATCCCAAACGAAGTGATAGATGGACGACGCGACGTTGTCAAATCTGTACTCGGAAAAGCCTTTCTCAACCTCCGAGCACGTGTGTTGCAGGAGACTCAGAATCCATTGGTCTGCATCGGATTTTGCCTCTTCATCATGGACGTGCGTTGTCTCATTGCCATTTTCGACATGCAACAAGACAAAGCGCGTGGCGTTCCACAGCTTGTTGCAGAAGTTTCGATATCCTTCGCACCGGTTCAGATCGAAATTCAGCGTGCGAGAGAAGGTTGCCAGAGATGCGAAGGTCAGGCGTAACGCGTCTGCGCCAAAAGCTGGAATGCCGTTAGGAAAAGATTTGGTGAGGTGATTTTCAATTTTCCCCCTGTTCTCAGGTCGGAGGAGTCCGACGGTCGATTTCTCGATCAAGTTTTTCAACGCGATACCGTCGATCAGATCCAGCGGGTCTATCGTGTTGCCCTTGGACTTGGACATTTTTTGTCCGTCTGAATCACGCACGATTGCGTTTATATAGACATGCTTGAAGGGAACTTGCCCAGTGAAATACTTTGTCATCATTATCATTCGGGCAACCCAGAAAAATATGATGTCAAAGCCGGTAACCAATGTGGACGAAGGAAGAAATTCATTAAGATCGGGTGTGTTCGCTGGCCAGCCGAGTGAACTGAACGGAACCAGTGCGGACGAAAACCATGTATCGAGAACATCCTGGTCGCGTCGGAGAGTGCGATTTCCTGCTTGCTTGATCGCGTCCGATTCGGACCTGGCGACAAATATATTTCCGTCATTGTCGTACCACGCCGGTATCTGGTGGCCCCACCACAATTGTCTTGAGACGCACCAGTCTTGTATTCCGTTCAACCAATGGTTGTATGTGTTTGTCCAGTGTTCCGGGAAAAATTTGACATCACCCAAGGCCACAGCATCTAGTGCAGGCTTTGTTATCGCCATAGCTCCGCCCGGCCTGCCGTCGGGTTGCACGTCGCGAGTCAGATCCACGAACCATTGATCGGTGAGCATCGGTTCTACGACCGTGCCGGTTCGCCCGGACCTAGGGATGCGTAACTTGTGCCGAGTCGTTCCGGCGAGTTGTCCCCTTGCATCAAGGTCTACAATTAGCTGCTTTCTTGCATCGAAGCGATCCAGACCTTGATATTGCACTGGAACGTTGCCGTTGAGTTTCGCGTCAAGTGTTAAGATTTCTATGCTTTGGAGGTTGTGTCGCTGCCCAATCTTCCAATCATTGAAATCATGTGCAGGGGTAACCTTTACGCAACCGGTTCCGAAGGCTGGATCGACGTGTTCATCCGCGATGACGGGGATTTTTCGCTCTGTCAGGGGTATCCGAAAGTACTGCCCGACCAATTCAGCATATCTTGGATCGTTCGGGTGAACGGCTATGGCAACGTCGCCAAACATTGTTTCAGGCCGTGTCGTGGCGACTACGAGCGAGTGCGCTTCGTCTTCGCTCGCGTACCGTATGCTCCAAAGAGTTCCATCTTCTTCTTCCGAGTCGACTTCCAAATCGGACACCGCGGTACGCAAGGTCGGATCCCAGTTTACAAGGCGCTTACCGCGATAAATCAGGCCCGCTTCATACAAGCGCACAAACACCTCGATCACTGCTTTGGACATGCGGGCGTCCATGGTGAAGTAACCTGAATTCCCGCCATCAGCGTCGGCGTACTTCCAGTTTCCCGATGCGCCAAGCCTGCGCATTTGATTGATTATTGTCGCGCCTGAGGCCTGTTTCCACTCCCATACCTTCGCTACAAACGCTTCTCGGCCCAAATCGGCGCGAGATGTTCCTTTAGCTTCAAGTTGTCGCTCGACCACAATTTGGGTGGCGATGCCGGCGTGATCGGTTCCAATAATCCAGTTGGTGTTGTATCCCCTCATGCGGTGATACCTGGCGAGAGCATCCATCAGCGTCTGCTGGAATGCGTGCCCCATGTGAAGCGTGCCTGTCACGTTCGGCGGAGGTAGTTGTATGCAGTATGGTGGTCGGTCAGATTGGGCGCGCGCTGAAAAGTGGCCGTGTGTTTCCCAGGTTGAGTACCATCGGCGTTCAACAATGCTCGGTTCAAAACTCTTGTCTAAGCTCATTTTTATTTGCGTTCACGGTGAAAGAATGGCAGACGCCTTGTAACGCGTGTGCCGGAATGACAGACGTCGCTATTGTTTTCTGCCGGTGCAGCCTTCAGGATCGGGCGAATCGGTCGTTCTGCATTTGCGAGCGGCTTCGTCCAGCGCTTCGAGGCTGACCTTAAGGACTGCGGCGACGAGTTCAGAAGACAAGGCTTCGAGCCTTGCAGAAATCGCCTCTGAAATTGCCAATTTCAACTGATGTGTGAGCTTGACTGCTATCGGGTCGATCGCATCAACTGTCGATTGTTGATGAGGGGATGTAGCGGATTCAACGTCAATGCCCGCAGCGGCTTCGGATTTAACCAATGCTTCAAGGGCGAGGTCAGTCACTATTTCCGTGAGAATCGGAAAATCGCTTTGCATCGATTGATCGGAAGGTCCCGTTCCATCCGCCGACGCTCTCCTATAACGTGACAACAGGGAATCGGCCTTGTCCATCAGATGCTCTGTGCTGTTCACAATGAAATCTTCAGGATTCGGCTTTTGCAAAGTCGTGGTGAATGATTGAATAGCCGCGATCCTTATAGTACTTCCATCGGCCTCTCGCGGAACTTTTGTCGTCCGCATCTGTACCCACGATTTCGATCAATCGGGCGAACCGGCTGAAAATGTTAGGGCAGAGGTGCGTGAGATTTACGAGCACGTCCGTGTGGGGCGTAAGCTCCAATGCCTCGGTAACAAGTATTTGGGTTTTGTCGGCCAGCCTTGCGTTTATGTCCGTATGAGGAAGGAAGGAAATGGGCTGATAGGTCCAGAGAAGTTTGTCAATAGAGCGTGTCATTGACTCGTCCGCGGCAAGAATGATCATCTTGTTCTTTGCTCGAAGCGCGCGTGCCGCGATTTTGCAAACCGTGTGAAGTTTTGATTCCACGTTTGAGTAGAAGTCGATTCGCGTCATCTGGACTCGGCTTGAGCTGTCATTGCTACGGATGTAATTGCAATATTTCTTGAATTCAGTTGCGTTATTTCCGGCGACGCGTTGCTTCGTCGCGTTGAATCAAGAACGAAGTTAGAAGTGCAACCGGACGGCCTGTTGCCCCCTTGTCTTTGCCCGACTGCCACGCTACTCCTGCGATGTCCAGGTGAGCCCATTCGAATTTTCGTGCGAATCGCGCGAGGAAGCAGGCGGCCGTAATGCTCCCCGCTGCGCGTCCGCCTATATTGGCCATATCGGCAAAATTGCTCTTGAGAAGATCCTGATAGTCATCCCAGAGCGGCATTCGCCATGTCCGATCAAACGCGTTGTCGCCTGCGGAGATAAGTTCTTGTGCCAGGGAGTCATTATTGGAAAAGACGGCTGAGCAAACGTGGCCAAGTGCAATCACACAAGCGCCAGTCAAGGTGGCGACATCGATTACCACTTGCGGCTCGAAGCGTTCTGCGTAGGTTAAGGCGTCGGCGAGAATCAGACGACCTTCCGCATCGGTATTGAGAATTTCGACCGATTGACCAGACATGCTTGTAACAACATCGCCCGGTTTGGTTGCGGCTCCATCCGGCATATTTTCGGTCGCCGGAACGATACATACTACGTTCAGTCTCAATTTGAGCTCGGCTACGGCCCTCATCGCTCCCAGTACGCTCCCGGCTCCGCACATGTCGAATTTCATCTCGTCCATTTCAGATCCCGGTTTGAGTGAAATTCCACCAGTATCAAACGTGATGCCCTTGCCGATGAGTACGATTGGCTTTTCCTTCTTTTCGGCACCGCGGTATTGCAGGATCACGAATTTAGGAGGCTCCTGAGAACCGCGGGCGACCGACAGAAAAGTCCCCATGCCTAGACGTTCCGCGTCCTTCCTTTCCAGAATTTTGCATTCCAAGTTCCATTCGCGCGCCAATTGCTGTGCGGCCGACGCGAGGTAGGTGGGCGTGCAATAGTTCCCCGGGAGGTTTCCGAGATCGCGAGCAAGCTTAACTCCGGCAGAAACCGCTCGCCCCTGCGCAAGGCCCTTTTTCGGTGGCGACTGTTTGTGCTTGGTGTTTATCCCGAGGACGAGTTCTCTGAGACATCGTGGCTCTGACTTCTTGGTTTTTAGATTTTCAAACCGGTAGAGATTCTCCGACGCGACCTGCACAAATTGACGTGCTTTCCATTCGTCATCGCGTCCCAACACCGGAATTTCTGTGAGATACGCTATTGCATCTTTCGCGCCGGTTCCGGCTATCGCCAAGACGGTTGAACGTGCGATTTCTCGAAATGCTTTGGGCGGGAGGGGGCCGTTTGGACCGAGTCCCACCAAAAGGACCCGGACATCATGCTTTGCAGCCGGGTATAGCAGCTTGACGGAACCCGACTTTCCATCCGCGTCTCCGGACGATCTTAATTGAGCAATACGGCCACCGAGCGACTTATCTAACGAACTAGCCGAAGGTGAGAGCTGTGCTCCCTCGTAAATACCGACAACCACGCACCCCGACTTGGCGTCCTCGGGGGCGATCGCTTTTATGCTAAATTGCACGGAAATCTCCAGCTTTTTAGATAGTTACAAGATCTTTCCCAGCGATAATTATCCTCGCAATCGTCGCCCTAAGTCAAAAAGACGCGACTCGATCTGCATCCGTTCGAAAACAGCCGGAGCAAGTTCATGAGCAAGGACACCAGGGTCTGTTGACATTCAGTTTAGCCACAGGAAGGTGGCGACCAGAGCGATGAACGAGGCAAAGTGTTGGGCGAGTTTGTCATAGCTTGTGGCGATTCGACGGAAGTGCTTGATGCGGCAGAAGTAAGGTTCAATGAGATTGCGGTGCTTATAGTGATGCTTAAAATAGAAAGCCGGTGCGTTGCGGTTGGATCGGGGCGGAATTACTGCTTGGGCCCCGCGCTGTGCAATCGACTGGCGCAGATGATCCGCATCAAAGGCCTTATCGGCAACAACCGCCTGGGGATATACCCTCGAGCAGCGTGCTCGCCTGGGTAATGTCATGTGCCTGCCCCTCGGTCAGAATAAATCGCGCAAGGTTGCCCAAGCCCTCGACCAAGGCATGGATCTTGGTGGTGAGTCCGCCTCGCGAGCGCCCGATCGCTTTGGGGCCTTTTTTTTAGCCGCACCGGCCGAGTGCTGGTGGGCTCGCACGATGGTGCCATCCAGAAACACTTCTTCAAAGTCTGCATCCTTGGCCAGTTCGGCAAACACCTTCTGCCACACCCCGTTCGCGACCAGCGCGCAAAGCGTGTGTACGCGCTATTCCAGAGTCCGAATTCAGCCGGCAGATCGCGCCACGGACTGCCGGTGCGCGCAACCCACAGCACGGCTTCGATGAACAGTCGATTGTTCTCGCCCGAGCGTCCCGGATCGCCGACTTTGCCGGGCAACATCGGCTCCAGCCGCTGCCACTGGTCCTCGCGTAGCCATCGACGAACCATCCTGACCCTCCGTAAATATCAGGATGTAATCAGATTTCGGTCAAAGTTAGCAGCAGCCACCTATAACTCATTGAATATCAACAGGCCCTAGTGATATTTCACCGTTCACTTCTTAGAGAGTTTTCCAGTTTTGCACTTGCCGTTTTTTCGACTTTGTTCGCGGTAACCGTAACCACACAACTTATTCGGCTTTTAGGGCAAGCGGCGAGCGGCTCTGTAGTGTCCGAAGGGGTCTTGGCCTTGCTCGGTTTTTCCGCGCTCAACTACCTTCCAGTCCTGCTTTCGCTGACGTTATTCATTTCCGTATTGATGACTCTATCTCGATGTTATCGAGACTCGGAAATGATCATCTGGTTCGGCACCGGATTGTCACTTACGGCGTGGATTCGCCCGGTGTTGGTTTTCGCCCTGCCACTGGTGGCTCTGATCGCAGTTCTTTCACTTTTTCTCTCGCCTTGGGCTGTCAGTCAGAGCGAAGACTATCGCAGGCAAATGGAGAGCCGAGATGATTTGTCTAGAGTCGCACCGGGGGTCTTCCGGGAGGCATCCGGATCGGAGCGAGTATTTTTTGTTGAAGCTATCGCTGGCGAAGAGACCAAGGTACAAAACGTCTTCATCACACAAGTCGAAAGTGGCAAGCTAACTGTAACAGTCAGCAAACGCGGTGTTCGCGAGACTGCAGACAACGGTGATCGATTTGTCGTTCTTCTAAATGGACGCCGGTATGACGGTGTGCCAGGACGCATGGATTTCAGAATAATGGATTTCGAGCGGTATTCGTTGAGGGTCGAGTCACGCGAAGTGCAGGTGCCCCTGGTGTCAACCAAGGCGGCATCGACATTGATGCTGGCGACGGAGCGGACTAATGCCGGACTGGGTGAACTCGTTTGGCGGTTGGGGTTGCCACTTTCCGCCCTGAACTTGGCGTTGCTCGCGATTCCGCTTTCATTTGTGAATCCGCGAGCGAGCAGAAGTATCAATCTGCTATTCGCCTTGCTCGCGTACATGGTCTATTCAAACTTTATAAGTATCGCGCAGGCTTGGGTTTCTCAAGGGCGGCTCGCATTTGCTGCGGGTTGGTGGATCATTCACGCGGTCGCCGTGTGCGGACTGGTTTTTATATTCTGGCGGCGCCTTCGTGTTGGAGGGGGGCGGCGACCTTGAAGATGGTACTGCGTCGCTACCTTGCGCGAGAGATATTCGTCGCGACGACTTTCGTCTTCGTGGCGTTTCTTGCGTTATTTGCATTTTTTGATTTGATCAATGAACTCGGGGATCTTGGAAAAGGCGGCTATCGCCTGCAGCACGTTCTTTTGTTTGTGCTTCTGACGGTGCCAAGCCACATATACGAATTGTTTCCGATTGCAGTGCTCATCGGAACCTTGTATGCGCTTGCGCATCTATCCAGCACTTCCGAGTTCACTGTGATGCGAAGTGCGGGCTTGTCGCCAGCCGGTGCCGTTGCCTTGCTCGCAAGGATCGGAATAGTGTTCTCGTTATTGACCTTTGTCGTCGGCGAATTTGTTGGTCCGATCGCCGAGCGTACAGCAAAGGAACTCAAGCTTCGGTCTACTAGCGCTGTAGTTGCGCAAGAGTTTCGAACCGGGTTATGGGTTAAAGACGAAGGGCGATTCGTCAATGTGCGTGAGGTTCGCCCGGATTCGACTCTTCTGGGAGTTCGAATATTTGAATTTGACGCGGAATATCGCCTCGTTTCGATCA
>CAMBSA010000008.1 GCA_945869935.1 Bordetella parapertussis
ATCAGCTTCCGCCTCGCTACCGTGTTCGGCATGTCCCCCAGGATGCGCACCGACCTGCTGGTCAACGATTTCGTCTATCGCGCCGTGAACGACCGCTTCGTGGTGCTGTTCGAAAGCCATTTCAAGCGCAACTACATCCACGTGCGTGACGTCGCGAGCGCATTCCTGCATGGTCTCAACCGGCTGGACGCGATGCGCGGCCAGATCTACAACGTAGGCCTGTCCGAGGCCAATGTGTCGAAGATGGAACTGTGCGTAGCGATCCGCAAGCAGGTGCCCGATTTCACGTTCATCGAGGCACCGGTCGGCAAGGACCCCGACCAGCGCAACTACATCGTGTCGAACGCGAAACTGGAAGCGACGGGATACCGACCCACGGTATCGCTCGACGACGGCATCCGCGAATTGATCAAGGGCTACCGCATGATTCGCAATTCCGTGTACGGCAACGTCTGAGGACGCGATGAGCGAAGCGGCGCGCTGCAAGGTCGCCTTCGTGGGTGCGGGCGGCATGACGCGCGAGCATATCCGCGCATTTCGCGACGTCCCCGGTACTGAACTGTGCGGTATCCACAGCCGTACCCCGGCGCGCGCCGAGGCACTTGCGGCCGAGTTCGGCCTGCCTGTGGTTGCCGATTCGATCGACGAACTCTTCGGCAAGACGCGTGCGCAACTGGTGGTTGTTTCAGTACCGGAACTTGCGGCGAATTCCGTCGCGAAGGCCTGCTTTGCGCACGACTGGTCCGTGCTGATGGAAAAGCCGGCAGGCTACGATCTCTCCGACGCCGAGGATATCGCCGCGGCAGCGGAGAAGGCGGGCCGGAGGGCCTGGGTGGCGTTGAACCGCCGGCACTATTCGGCGACTCGTGCGGCGCTCAGCTTGCTCGCGTCGGACCCCGGTCCCCGTTTTATCAAGGTTCTGGACCAGGAGGATCAGGCGGCGGCACTTGCCGCGGGACAGCCGGCCAAGGTGGTCCAGAACTGGATGTATGCGAACTCCATTCACGTGGTCGACTATTTCCGGGTGCTGGGCCGGGGAGAGGTTGCTTCGGTCGAACCGGTAATTCCATGGAATCCGGCACGTCCCGGGGTGGTGGTGGCGAAGCTCGCTTTCGCCAGTGGGGACTTGGGTCTGTATGAGGGAATCTGGGACGGTCCTGGACCCTGGTCGGTGACGGTATCAACGGCGGCGCAACGCCTGGAGATGCGACCGCTGGAGCAGCTCGGCCTCCAGCGCCGCGGCGAGCGGCGGCTCGAGCCCCAGGTCGCACACGAACGGGATGCTGCGTTCAAGGCTGGATTCAGGCTCCAGGCCGAAAACGCGGTGGCGGCAGTTCTCGACCAGCCTGCCGATCTGCCCACTCTGCGCGACGGGGTCGAGACCATGCGCCTGGTGGGACGAATCTTCGCGACGGGCAGGTCCTGAAGCGCTGCCTCGTCCATCTCTACTCGCCGCCGTACCTGCTATCGGCGCTGTCGGCGCTCGCGACACTGCATCCTGGAGAGCGGATCTCGGCCAGCATTCTGGTCCAGTTGCCCGGCGCCTCAGCGGCCGTTCTCGCCGAGATACTGCACGTGGTGAGGGAACTCGCCACGGGGCACCCGTCGATCGGGCAAATCCACGGACTTACCGACGAGCAGGCAGGGTCGGCGCGGTTGCACGAACTGCTCGGCGCGGAGTTCGACGAGTTCTACTACGCGCACGATTCGACCGGAACGATCTGCCGTCGGCTGGCGCGCGCGTATCCGGGCGCACGCAAGGTCTGCATCGGGGATGCGTTCGGCATGATCTATTCGGCGGATTTCCTCGCTAGCTATCACGTTGCGGGAACGATCGGATCGAGGCTGCGGGCGTGGCTGCGCGCCGCGGCAGGGCAGGTTCCCATTGCCCCCGACGTTGCGGCGCTGGTTCTGCCGGTGGATCCTTCGGGAGGAGGATTGCGCGGCGTGGAACTGGTGTGCTGCGGCAAGGCGGACTTCATCGACGCGCTGCGCGGCTGCCACGCGAATGCCCGCGAGCTTCAGGAACACATGCACGCTCTCCTGGCGCGCACCGCCGGACGCAGGCGCTACCTGCTGCTGACCGAAAACTACTCGGAAGCCGGCCACGTCGGGGCGGAGCGCGAGGTGCAGATGTATTGCGAAATGGTGCGCGTCCACTGCGAGCCGGGAAGCGCCGTGATCGTCAAGCCGCATCCGCTCGAAGCTTCCAGCAAGGCGGCGCGCATGCGCGCAGCGCTGGGCCCGGCCTATGAGGTCATCGCCGTGGATGCGCGCTTCGGCCGTTACCCGATCGAGATCTGGCTGGAGCTCGTCCGGGAATGCACCGTGATTTGCGCTGCGTACCCGGTGCTGTCGTTAAAATACGCGCACGATATCGACGTGGTGCAGCCGATGGACCAGGCCTTCGTGGAGCGCTGGATGGAGCCCGCCTTCCGCAGGTGGACGCTGGACAGCCTGCGCCTGTACATGGAGCCGCTCGCGCGCCTGCCGGGTTGGGACGGGCGCAGCGTGCTCTGGAGCGGCGGGGCGACCGGATGATCGGCGCATTCCTGCGGCGCGTGATGCGCGTCCTGCGCGCGCAGAACAGCTGGAACGCGAATCGCGACTACGTGTCGGTGCATCCCGGGGCCCTGGTCGATGAGAGCGCCAACCTGAATCTCCTGCGCCGGCCATCCGAGCCTCGGATACTGCTGAGCATCGGCGATGGTTCCCATGTGTTCTCGATCTTCTCGATCCTGCGCCCTGAGGCGTCGATCCGCGTCGGCGCGCGCTGCCAGCTCGGGCGTTCGCAGATCGTGAGCGCGATCTCCGTCGAAATAGGCGACGACGTCATCATGTCCTGGGGCGTCACGGTGCTTGATTCGGACAATCATTCGCCCTACTGGAGCGAGCGCGACGGCGACGTGGAGCGAAGCCGTCGCGGCTATCTCGAGACCGGCGGCGCCGACATCGCGCGGCACCAAGACTGGTCTGTGGTCGGCATGGCGCCGGTGCGCATAGGCGCCAAGGCCTTCATCGGCTGCAATGTCATCATCCTCAAGGGCGTTACGATCGGCGAAGGCGCGATCATCGGCGCTGGCAGCGTGGTGACAAGGGACATCGCGCCATGGCATGCGGCGGCAGGCAATCCGTGCCGCGAATTGCACCCTGTCCCACAGGCGCGCCCGGCGTGAAGGCGCTGGTCACCGGCACGAGCGGCTTTGTCGGATCGGCGCTGGTGCGCGCAGCCCAGGCCGCTGGCATCGAGGCAACCGGGGTCACTCGCCGCGACACCGACTACACGCCGGCTTCGATTGCCTCGCTGGTCGATGCGACGCAGGCGGATTTCGTGTTTCACGGCGCCGGTTCCGCGTCGGTCGCCGCCTCCATGCAGGATCCGGAAGCGGACTTCGCCTCGTCCGTCGTCCTATTCGAGCGCGTGCTCGAAGGCGTGCGCCGCAGTTCCCGGCGGCCGCGAGTGATTTTTCCGTCAAGTGCCGCGGTCTACGGCAACGCAACGCGGCAGCCAATCGATGAAGAGGCGGCGTTGGCGCCGATATCGGCGTACGGCTTTCACAAGGTGATGTGCGAGCGGCTGGCTGCCGAGTATGCAGCTTGCTTCGGCATTCCATCGCTTGCGGTGCGGATTTTCTCCCTGTTTGGCAGCGGGCAGCGGCGCCTGCTGGTCTGGGAGTTGTTCCGCCAGTACCGCGAGTCCGCAGGGGTGGCGCTCGCGGGCACGGGCGAGGAGGAGCGGGACTATCTCCACGTGGACGACTGCGCGGCGATGGTCTGGCGCTGCGCCCTGTCCGTGGAGCAGGATTTCATTGCGGTCAACATGGCGAGCGGCATGTCGATCCGGGTGGCCGACCTCGCCCGGCGTATGGGGACTGCCCTGTCCAGTACAAAGCAGGTCCTTTGCCGCGGGCAGAGGAACGCGGGCGATCCCGTGCGCTGGCGAGCCGATGTGAGGCGCTTGAGGTCGCTCGTTCCGGGCATCGCAGTGCCTGATCTCGAGTCGCGGTTGCGGGAGGTGCTCGCCGCGTGGTCGCGATGAAGGTTCTCGTCGCGGGCGACCCGCGCAGCATTCATACGGCGCGCTTCGTCGACCTGCTGCAGGAGCTGGGCCACGAGGTGCATGTCTATGCCGTGGAACTGCAGTACGAGCAGGAAGAGCATCTTCAAGGCGTCACACTGCACGTGGCGCTCGCGTACCGGCCTGCGGTCAACGGCAACCGGATCGTGGGTCGTGGCGCCTGGCTGGCACGGCTCTGTCGCTCGCGGTTGGGATTCCGGGTCGTTTCGCGCGCGTTGCATGCCCTTGCGAAGCCGGGGAGAGTGACCGGCGTCGGCCGCCTCGCCGCAACGCTCGGCGCGTTGCGCCCGGACCTGGTTTTTTCGCTCAAAATGCAGAACGAGGGCTACGCGGTGGCACGGGCAAGGGCGACCATGGGAGAGGCGTTCCGTGCGCCCTGGGTGCATTTCACCTGGGGCACCGACATCGAGTTCTTTGGCAAGGACCCGCGGTGCGCCGGGGAACACCTGCCCCTGATTCGCGACGTCCTGGCGCGGTGCGACTTTCACGTCGCCGATACCGAACGCGACCTCGAGCAGGCCAAGGCGCTCGGCTTCGCCGGACGGACGCTGGGTGCGATGCCAGCCGCGGGCGGCTTCGATCTCGACCATATCCGTCGGCTGCGCCCGACGCCGGCGGATCAGCGCGATACGGTGTTCATCAAGGGTCGCCACGGTGGCTATGTTGGCAAGGCCCTGAACGTGCTGGAGGCCATCCGACGCCGGCCGGATACGGTTCGCGGCTGGCGCGTGCGCATTTTCATGGCAACGCGCGACGTGGCGGCCGCAGCAGCGGCACTGCGCTCGGATCTGGGCATTGACTGCGAGGTACTCCCCCGCCTCGGCTACGAGGAGTTGCTGCGCTGGTATGGCCGCTCCGCGGTGGCGGTTTCAGCCTCGGATGTCGACGGCACTCCCGCCTTCCTGCTCGAGGCAATGGCAATGGGCGCGTTTCCGGTGCATTCGGACATGGCCTCGTTGCGCGAGTGGGTGGACCATGGCCGCAATGGCTTGCTGTTCCCCGTCGATGACGTGTCTGCGCTCGCCGCGTGCCTTGAGCAGGCGCTACAGGATGCACCGCTCCGGAGCCGTGCCGCGAAACTGAACTGGGAAATCATCGAACAGCGTGTCGACCGGGCCGGACTGCGAGAGCGGTTGCGGCAATGGATCGCGCTGGCGTCGCCCGGCCGATGACCAGCGTCTCCATAGTCGTTCCCGCTTACAATCACGCGGGCTTCCTCGAGCAGGCGCTCGAGAGCGTTCTGGCGCAGACGCATTCGGCGGTGGAGTTGATTGTGCTCGACGATGGGTCGACGGACACCACGCGCGAGATCCTCGAAAGATACGGCGACCGATTCCATTGGGAAACGCAGGCGAACATCGGACAGGCGGCGACCCTGAACAAGGGCTGGAGCATGGCCAGCGGCGACCTGCTGGGCTACCTGAGCGCCGACGACTACCTGCATCCGGATGCCGCAAGGAACGCGGCGCAATGCCTTCAGAGGCACGCCGATGCCGTACTCGCCTATCCCGATTTCGCGCAAGTGGACGACAAATCGCGCACACTGCGCACCGTCCGGGCGCCGGAATTCAGCTATGAGGACATGGTACTAAAGGGCGTGTGCCCGCCAGGTCCGGGAGCGTTCTTCCGCCGTTCCGCCTTTGAGAAAGCGGGCGGCTGGAACGCGGCGCTGCGGCGGATTCCGGATTTCGAGTACTGGCTTCGGCTCGGCCTGGCGGGGCGCTTCCAGAGGATCCCGCAGGTGCTTGCGTACTACCGGGTGCACGCCGGCGCGCAATCCTTCAGCGTGGTGGATGAGGCCCGCGCCGAGGAAGTTGTGGCGGCGATCGACGCGCTGCTGGACCACCCCTCTCTCCCAGCGCCGCTGCGCGCAAAGGGCCCCGAAGCAAGGGCGAATGCGCTGTTGCTGGCGGCGCGGCTGCACCTGCTGTCGGGCCGGTTCGCCTCCGGCTGCGCGCGCGCGGCTTCGGCGATGCGCGCATATCCCGGCGCGTTGCTCTGGCCAAGAAGCTATCGCCTGATAGCGAGCGGCCTGTTGTGGCGGTTGCGAACTGCGGCGGGACACTAGCCTGTGCGAGTGCTGATATTCGGCGGCGACGGCATGCTCGGGCACCAGTTGCTCCGGCACCTGTCCTCCCGGTACGAGGTGCGCGTTACGCTGCACCGCCCGATTGGCGAGTATTCCGGCGCCTTGTTCTCTGATGCGAACGCACTGGGTGGTGTCGACGTTCGCGATGCGGATGCGATACGCAGGGCGGTGGCCGAATGTCGCCCGGAAGCGGTTATCAATGCGGCGGGAGTGGTGAAGCAGCGCAATGACGCGGCTGCGGCCGCAGCGAGCGAGGAAATCAATGCCACGTTCCCCCACCGGCTTGCGGAGTGCTGTCGCGAGTCCGGTGCGTACCTGGTGCATTTCAGCACCGACTGCGTTTTTTCCGGCCGCAAGGGCGGCTACACCGAAGCAGACGAGCCGGATCCAGTGGACGCCTACGGCCGCAGCAAACTGCAAGGCGAAGTGACGGGGGCGGGCTGCATCACCCTGCGGACTTCGATGATCGGTCCGGAGCTATCCCGCAGAACCGGCCTGCTAGAATGGTTTCTGGCTCAGAAAGGGTCGGCGCCGGGCTATCGCCGCGCGGTATTCTCCGGCCTCACGACGCCAGAACAGGCGCGCGTCGTCGAGCGGATTCTCGGCCGGAATCCGAAGATGTCCGGGCTGTACCATTTATCGGGGGATGCCATCAACAAGTACGAACTGCTCCGCTTGGTCGCCCGCCATTTCAATCTCGCGACATCGGTGGAACCGGACGATGCCCTGACGATCGACCGCAGCCTCGATTCAGCGCGGTTTCGCGCGGATTTCGGGTACCGACCGCCGTCCTGGGACGAGATGATCGCGGAACTCGCGCAGCTGGCGCGAGGGCGCGTGGCATGAACTTGGTCGGCAACAAGCGCCTTCTGGTGACCGGTGGCACCGGCTCGATGGGCCAGACCTTCGTGCGCCGGGTGCTTTCCGGCGAACTGGGGGTGCCGAAGAAGGTGGTCGTGTTCTCGCGCGACGAGGCCAAGCAGCACGACATGCGCATGCGCTATCTCAACCGGTCGGTGACCACCGACGAGGTGATATTCCGCAATTTCATGAACGTGCTCGAGTTCCGTATAGGCGACGTGCGCGACTACGGTGCAGTGTGCTCGGCAGTACGCGATGCCGACATCGTGGTCAATGCCGCTGCGCTCAAGCAGGTGCCGACCTGCGAATACTTCCCGCAAGAGGCCATCGCCACCAATTGCGAAGGTCCGGCCAATATCGTGCGGGCAATCCGTGAGCATGGCTATCCCGTGCAGACCGTGGTGGGGATCAGCACCGACAAGGCGTGCAAGCCGGTAAATGTCATGGGCATGACCAAGGCTTTGCAGGAGCGCATTTTCGTCTCCGCCAATGTGCTCACCCCCGGTACCCGATTCATCTGCGTGCGCTACGGCAACGTGCTCGCTTCGCGCGGCTCTGTGATCCCGCTGTTCATCGACCAGATCAGGGGCGGCGGGCCACTGACCATTACCGTGCCCGGCATGACGCGGTTTCTCCTCACGCTCGGCCAGGCCGTGGACACGGTATTCGCCGCCCTCAAGGGCGCCCGGGCGGGGGAGACCTATATCCCGAAGGCGCCTTCCGCGACCGTTTCGGGAATCGCCCGGGCGCTGATCGGCAGGCGCAGGATCGAGACGCGGATTGTGGGGGTCCGCCCAGGCGAGAAGATGCACGAAATCCTGGTATCCGAGGAGGAAGCAAACCACTGCATCGCCCGAGGCACCCATTACGTCATACAGCCGATGCTTCCGGAGCTGCGCGCGCGGCGGGACGCGCGACTCGCACTCGAACGCGAGTACAGCTCCGCGCACCATGTGCTGAACGCGCGTGACACCGCGGCGCTGCTCCGCCGCCACGGGTTGATGCCCGAACAGCTTGACGCCGCTGGCGGCGGCGAACTGGTCCGCTGACACGCCGCCATGCCGCTCAAAGTCGCCACCATCGTCGGCACCCGCCCGGAGATCATCAAGCTCAGCTGTGTGATTCCCGCGCTGGACCAGGCGTTCCGCCATTTGCTGATCCACACCGGCCAGAACCATGATTACGAACTGAACCAGATATTTTTCGACGGACTGGGCATCCGCAAGCCGGATCATTTCCTCCAGGCGGCTGGCGCCACGCCGATGGAAACCGTTGCGAACGTGCTGGTGAAGGTCGACGCCGTCCTCGCCCGGCAAAAGCCGGACGCCGTGTTGCTGCTGGGCGACACCAATAGCTGCCTTGCGGTTATCGCGGCCAAGCGGCGGAAGATTCCCGTGTTCCACATGGAGGCAGGCAACCGCTGCTTCGACGAACGGGTACCCGAGGAGATCAACCGCCGGATCATCGATCACGCCAGTGACATCAACCTCGTTTATTCGGAGCATGCGCGCCGCTACCTCATCGCCGAGGGGACCAGTCCGGAAACGATCATCAAGACCGGCTCGCCGATGAAGCAGGTGCTCGCCGCGCAGAAGCGGCGCATTGCGGCCTCGCGCGCGCTGAAGCAGCACGCCCTAAAGCCGCGGCGCTATTTCGTCGCCAGCGCGCACCGGGAGGAGAACGTGGATGATCCGTCGCGGCTGAAACTCCTGCTTGCGGCGCTCGATGCCGTTGCCAGGCGTTGGCGGCTTCCGATTCTCATCTCGACACATCCGCGCACGCGGAAGAAAATTGACGTGATGGGGCGCCGCAAGTCCGATCGCCTGATCCGCTTCCTTAAGCCGCTGTCGTTCGCCGACTACATCATGCTGCAGACGCAATCGGCGTGCGTGCTCTCCGACAGTGGCACCCTTACTGAAGAGGCCTCTATCCTGGGATTCCCGGGGGCGATGATGCGCGATGCGCATGAGCGGCCCGAGGGCATGGACGAGGCGGCGGTCGTCATGTGCGGGATCGACCCCGAACGCGTGGTCGACGGGGTCGCTGCAATGATGGAACGCCGCGGGGGCGCGGCGCGGCCGGTGCCGATCGTGCCCGACTACGATGTGGACGACGTCGCGCTGAAGGTCGTGAACGCCATACAGAGCTACACGGACTATGTCGACCGCGTGGTCTGGCGCAAGCGCTGAAGTCCCGGTCTCGGCAATCATCCCCTGCTTTCAGGCGCATGCCACCCTGGCGCGGGCGGTGGCGTCCGTGGCGCAGCAGTCGGCGCGCGCGCTAGAGGTCATCGTCGTCGACGACGCAAGCGGCGAGGAGACCTCATCGGTCTTGCGCGATTTGCAGCGGCAGTATGGTGCGGACTGGTTCCGAATTATCAGATTGGAGCGCAATCAGGGGCCCGCCACGGCCCGCAACACCGGTTGGGCGGCGGCGCGCGGCCAGTACGTGGCTTTTCTCGATGCCGACGATTCATGGCACCCGCGAAAACTCGAGGTGCAGTGCCGCGTCATGCGGGAGCATCCCGACATCGCGCTCTCGGCGCACCGGCACGTGTTTGATGCCGTTGCCGACCTGCCGCCAGAAGCAACGCCCCCGCGGTTGAAGGCTATCTCCGCCCGGGCGCTGCTATGGCGCAATCGGTTCGTCACCCCTTCGGCAATGATCCGGAGGGAGATCGGGATGCGCTTCCGTCCGGATCGGCGCCACATGGAAGATCACCTGCTCTGGATGCAGCTGGCCTATGCCGGCCACCGCATCGTCGTGATCGAGCTTGCGCTCGCGACCCTGCACAAGCCCGCGTTCGGCGCCTCAGGGCAAAGCGCGGAACTGCTCGCCATGCAGCGTGCCGATCTGGAGAACTACCGGTTGTTGTTCAGCGACGGCCGGATCGGCGTGCCAATGCTGGCACTGCTTTCAGCTTGGTCGCTGGCGAAGTTCCTGCGTCGGTTGCTGATCGTCGCCATGCGCCGCGCTCGCGGCACCGATCCAGGAGGTCTTGACGAACAGGATTCTGGGCATCGCCAGCCCGATTCTAAGTAGAATTCCGCAGCCGCCCCATTCCAAGGCCACGCCCATTCCCTCGACCGAGCCAGCCCGCGCGCGGATCTCCGCCGTCGTCATCACGCTGAATGCGGCCGGGCAGCTCGCCGAGTGCCTCGCCAGCGTTGCCTTCGCTGACGAGATCCTGGTGGTGGACTCGGGCAGCACCGACGGCACGCGCGAGCTGGCCGAGAAGTACGGCGCCCGGGTGGTCACGCAGGACTGGCTCGGATTTGGCCGCCAGAAGCAATTCGCCACCGACCAGGCCGCGAACGACTGGGTGCTGTCCCTGGACGCGGATGAGCGGGTGTCGCCACAGCTGGCGGCGTGCCTGGTGCGCGCGCTGCAATCGCCCTCGGCCTCGGTGTATCGCATGCCGCGCTGCAACCGCTTCCTGGGCCGCTGGCTGCGCCACGGCGAGGGCTACCCGGATTGGAGCGCGCGGCTGTACGACCGCAACAAGGCGCGCTGGAGCGACGACATCGTGCACGAGAAGCTGCTGTTCGCTTCGACGCCCGGGACGCTGGAAGGCGACCTGCTGCATGAATCGGCGGAAGATCTCGGCGTGTACATGGCCAAGCAGAACCGCTACACCGCGCTCGCGGCGGCGGCGTTGCACGAGCAGGGGCGCACCTCGGGAGCGGTGGAGCTGGTGCTCTCGCCGCTCGTTCGTTTCATCAAGTTCTACTTCCTGCGCCTCGGCTTCCTGGACGGCATCCCCGGACTGGTGCACATCGCCGTCGGCTGCATGAACAGCTTCATGAAATACGCCAAGCTGGCGGAGCTGGGAAAATCCCGTCCATGAAAGTGTTCGTCACCGGCGCCGCCGGCTTCATCGGCATGCACTGCGCGCAGCGCCTGCTCGCGCGCGGCGACACCGTCGTCGGCGTCGACAACCTGTCGGACTACTACTCCGTGGACCTGAAGAAAGCGCGGCTGAAGCAGCTCGAGCCCGCGCCGGGCTTCCGCTTCCTGGAACTGGACATCGCCGCGCCCACGGCGCTGGAGCGCGTGTTCGAGGAGACCCGGCCCGATGCGGTGCTGCACCTCGCGGCCCAGCCCGGCGTGCGCCATTCGCTGAATCACCCCGAGCCCTACTTCCAGACCAACCTCGTCGGCTTCGGCCGCCTGCTGGAAGCCTGCCGGCACCACAAGCCGAAGCACCTCGTCTTCGCTTCCAGTTCCAGCGTCTACGGGTCCAACCAGAAAATGCCCTGGTCGGAATCCGACAACGTGGACCACCCGGTGAGCCTGTATGCGGCCACCAAGAAGTCCAACGAGTTGCTGGCGCACGCCTACTGCCACCTGTACGGCGTGCCGATGACCGGGCTGCGCTTTTTCACCGTCTACGGCCCCTGGGGCAGGCCCGACATGTCACCGATGCTTTTCGCCAAAGCCATCCTCGAGGGCAGGCCCATCCAGGTCTTCAACCACGGCGACATGGAGCGCGACTTCACCTACATCGACGACATCGCCGAAGGCTGCGTGCGCGTGCTGGATGCGCCCTCCGGCTCCGCCCCGCCCTACCGCATCTTCAACATCGGCAACCACCAGCCGGTGCGGCTCACTCATTACATCGAAGCGATGGAGAAGGCGCTCGGCCGCAAGGCCGTGCTGGAGATGAAGCCCATGCAGCCCGGCGACGTCAAAGGCACCTACGCCGATACCGCCGCGCTGCAGGCTGCGACCGGCTTCGCCCCGGCCACACCCCTCGACGCGGGCCTGGCGAAGTTCGCCGCCTGGTACAAGGACTATCACCGTCATGGCTGAGCAGAAACTGCCCTCCTCCTCCGAGATCGTCACCTTCCACGACCGCTGCCTCGCCGTTCCCGGCTGGGCGAAAGGCGGCGCGCAGAAATTCCCCGCCGGCATCTGGAACGCCATCGAGGACAACCACCGCTGCAACTGCCTGCTGTGGGACGAGGAGGACCTCGCGCGCCGCAAGAGCGTCCCGGATGCCGAGATCGCGAAGAACAAGCGCGCCATCGACGGTTTCAACCAGAAACGCAACGACGCCATCGAGCGCATCGACGAGCAACTGCTGGCGGTGCTGGATGCCGTGACGCGCATGCCGCGGGCGCGGCTGAATTCCGAAACCGCCGGCGCGATGACGGACCGGCTGTCGATCCTTTCCCTGAAGTGCTTCCACATGCGGCTGCAGACGCTGCGCGCCGATGTGACGGAGACGCATGTCCAGGAATGCGCGGCCAAGCTGGCGCGGTTGACGGAACAAAGGGAGGACCTGGCGGCTTGCCTGGGACGACTCCTGGCGGAGGCCTCGCGCGGCGAGGCCTACTTCAAGGTCTACCGTCAGTTCAAGATGTACAACGACCCGAAGCTGAACCCGGCGGTGTATGGGGAGCAAAGCGGCGAGAAATAGGCGGAAACAGGGACAGACCACGCTTCCCCCTGTATGTAACCGATCGGCGGTTTTAACTTCGAAGTGCGACG
>CAMBSA010000009.1 GCA_945869935.1 Bordetella parapertussis
GCAGCCAGCCGATGCCGGTGAGTCCGCGCTCGATCAGCGCGATCGGGCCCGACAACGGTGCGAGCTCGCGTGCGAGCTCGACGCGCTGCACCGCCGAACGGGCGATGAGTCTCTCACGCCGCAGGCGAAGTTCAGCGAGGCGGTTCATGCAGCGCGTCCCGGTCCTTGCGAAGTTCATTGATCGACGCCGAGAACAGGGGCGGGTGCTCGTCAGCGCGGCGCCGTATCATCGCAAACAGGATGCCGCCCGCCGCCGCAAACCCGCCGGCGAGAATGCCGATGACGAGCAGGCGATGGCTGTCCCAGAACACGACCACGACAAACAGCACCAGCAGGAACGCCGCGAACGTGAAGCAGACGGCAACGCACACCGCAAGTACGAGTACTTCAGCAATACGTGCGCGTTCTTCCTCGAACTCGGTGGCGAGCAGTTCCAGGCGCGTCTGAAGCACCGCCAGAGCAGTGCGTGCGAGTGCACGGATCGAGGCAAGCAGCGGCTCGGGGCGTTTTCCGTCCCCGGACGTCGGATCGGTCAATGGGTTGGCTGCCTGACGCGGTGGTAATTGCCCGCAAACAGGCTTCCCGAGTTCAGCGGCGGCTGATGAGCATGCCGACGACCAGGCCGGCGAGAGCGCCGATGCCGACGGCACGCCAGGGATGATCGTGAACGTAGTCGTCGGTGGCGCGGGCGGCGGCTTTGGCCTTGTCCACGCCGACTTCGCCGAGGCGTGCGAGTTTTTCGCGCGCGGTTGCGAGGCTCTCCTCGATCTTCACGCGGGCAAGCGCGGCTTTCTCACCCGCCTGCGAGGCGGTCGCACGCAGCAGCTCTTCGGCATCCGCGATCACGACCTTCAGATCGGCGGCGAGTTTTTCTTTGGTGACTTCGGTGTTTTCCATGGAACAGTTCCTTGAACAACGATGAGTGGACTCCCGGAGACGGGCGGAATGCCAACCTCCCACAAGTCGAATTTAAGCGCTTTCCCGCGCGGCTTCAATAGCGCCTGTCACATCCGCGGCGGACTGCGCATCAATGATCATGCGCTTTACCCAGGGAAGTAGCAAAAATGCGGGGAAAGAGAGGAAAAAAGTCACAAGAAAATAGGGCGCATAACCCAGCGCCGTCGCGCCAAAGCCGCCCGCCCAGCCCGCCACCGAGCGCGAAAGCGCGAAAACCGAAGAAAGCAGAGCGTATTCCGCCGCGGAACGCCGTTTGTCGACGATTACCATCAGAAACGCGAGAAAAGCCGCGGTGCCGAGGCCTCCGGTGAAGGATTCCGCCGCGCTTGCGCTGTACATCACCACGCGGTGCCATGGCTCGATTACCGATGCCGCGGACGCGCCGTAGGGAATGACCGAGGCGGCAAGCGCATAACCGATGTTGGACAGCGCCTGCCACAGGCCGAGCACCCAGAGCGCGCGGAAGATGCCCACGCGGTCCGCATACCAGCCGCCGGTGAGTCCGCCCGCGATCGACAGGCCAAGGCCGATGTTCACCGACACCAGGCCGATCTCGGTGGCAGAGAAGCCCGCGTCCACCCAGAAGGGCTTCACCATGAAACCCATCGATGCGTCGCCGAGCTTGAAGATCAGCACGAACCCGAGCACTGCGAGGATGCCCGGTCGCCCGAGCAGGGAAAACAGCGCACCGAACATAGGGCCGCGCAGTTGCTGATCGGCGGCAGGCGTGGCGCGCGTATCGCGACGCGGAGCGACGGCGACCGACAGCAGGAGCGCGATGGCCGAGATTCCAATCGCAATCCACCAGAAATACGTGACTGACGCCGACCAGCGCACTGCGCGATCGGCGAGCCACACGCATCCGAGTGCGAACCCGAGCACCAGCGCAAATGCGCGCGGCCGCCCGAGCAGTCCGCGCAATTCGCTGGCGAGCGAGCTCTCCTCGATGCGTTCTCGTTTCGGCTCGCGTGGCGCGGCAAGGCTCGCACAGGCGGTGAAGCACAGGATCGCGGCGCCGCTCGCGAACGCGCCCGGCCAGGTGATCCAGTCCGACAGAATCAGCACCACGCCCGAGGCGAGCATGCCGACGCGGTAGAAGCCGATGCGGATACCGTTGGCAAGTCCGTACTCCTCGCGGTCGAGAATCTCGATGCTGTAGCCGTCGATCGCGACATCGTTGGTGGCGGAGAACACGGTGAAAAGTCCGATCAGCGCCCAGACCCAGGGGCCGAAGCCGGCGGACGCTGCGAACGCGAGCATCACCGCGCCCATCGCAAGGTCGGCGCAGGCCATCCAGAGGCGGTGATGCCGGTAGTGGTCGATCGCCGGCGCCCAGAGGAACTTCAGCGTCCAGGCGAGGCCGAGCAGCGAAAGCACTCCGATCGAGCGCAGGTCAACGCCCTGCTGTCGGAAATAGACCGGGAATATTTCGTAGAAGACGCCCAGCGGAAAGCCCTCGGAGAAGTACAGCAGGGCAATCCAGAAGAACTTCGAGCGGGTGAGTCTGGGCGTGGGGGTCAATGCCGTTATACTTCGCCGGTTTGCGGAGCCTGATTCTACGCCGTGGCGCACCCTTCGCTCCGCCCCCACAATCCGATTTCAATCACTTTAAATTGCCGCGCCGAGCGCGCCCACTCCCGATGCCGGTCTTTGCCGCAACAATATTCCTCTCTGCGTTTCTGCTGTTCCTTGTCCAGCCGATCATCGCCAAGCAGATCCTGCCCTGGTTCGGCGGCACGCCCGCGGTATGGAACACCTGCATGGTGTTCTTCCAGGCCCTGCTGCTCGCGGGTTACGCGTATTCGGACTGGACCACGCGCCGGCTCTCGCCGCGCGCGCAGGTGATCCTGCATTCGGTGTTGCTCATCGCCAGCCTTGCGGTGCTGCCGATCATCACCGGGTCGCAGTGGAAGCCCATCGGCGACGAGGATCCGGGCCTGCGCATCCTCGCGCTGCTCGCCGCGACCATCGGCCTGCCGTATTTCCTGCTGTCCTCCACCAGCCCGCTGGTGCAGGCATGGCTCGCGCGTCGCGGCGCCGGCGCGGGCGTGTACCGCCTGTTCGCGCTGTCGAACTTTGGCTCGCTGGTGGCGCTGCTTGCGTACCCGTTCACGATCGAGCCGTGGATCACCACGCGGCTGCAGGCGCTGGGCTGGAGCACCGGCTACGCGGTGTACGCGGTGATGTGCGTGGCGGCAGGATTCTACAGCCTCAAGGGCACCGGCCACGCGGCGCAGGCGGGGCGCCCGGTGGAAGAGCACGGCCCGGCGCCGGGCTGGGGCGCGCATCTGCTGTGGCTTTCGCTCGCGGGCCTGGGCACGGTGATGCTGCTTGCGATCACCAACCACATCACCCAGAACGTGGCTTCGATCCCGCTGCTCTGGATCGTGCCGCTGACGCTGTATCTGCTCACCTTTATCCTCTGTTTCGAGGGGCGCGGCTGGTACCGGCGCGACGTGTTCGTCGGGCCCTTCCTCATCGCCCTGCCGGCGATGGCCTGGGGTCTTTCGGCCAACGGAGGCGTGCTGCATATCCGCGAAGCGATCCCGCTCTATTGCGTCGGTCTTTTTGTTGCCTGCATGTTCTTTCACGGGGAGCTTGCGCGCGCCAAGCCCTCGCCGCGCTGGCTGACGCGCTTCTACCTGATGCTCTCGCTCGGCGGTGCGCTTGGCGGATTGTTCGTCGGCATGATCGCGCCGCGGATCTTTCCCGGCTACTACGAGTTCCCGATCGGCCTGACCGCAGGCGGCCTGATCGCGGCGATCGTGCTCTGGTCGCGCACCCGGCTCGGCATGGGCCTCGCGGTCGCGGCGGCGGCGGCCACCTTCGCCACCGGGCACTTCATCGAGAAATACATCGAGTACCTGGGGGAGGACACCCGCCTGATGGCGCGCAACTTCTTCGGCACGCTGCGGGTGCAGGAATACACCAGCGGCGAGAAGCAGCGGCGCCTTGTGCACGGCGTGATCATGCACGGCAAGCAAATGCTCGATGCCCCGCAGTCGAAACTGCCCTCCACGTACTACACGGCGCCCTCGGGCATAGGTCGGGCAATCGAGGCGCTGACCAGGGACGACCGGCGGATCGGCGTGGTCGGCCTCGGCACAGGCACGCTGGCGGTCTACGGAAAACCAGGAGACGTGTTCCGCTTCTACGAGATCAACCCGATCGTGATCGATGTGGCCAAGCGCGAGTTTACCTACCTGTCCGACACTGCTGCGAAGGTGGAGACAGTGCTTGGTGATGCGCGGCTGCAGATGGAGCGCGAATCGCCGCAGAAGTTCGACGTGCTCGCAATCGACGCATTCTCGAGCGACGCGATCCCTGTGCACCTGATGACGCTCGAGGCGATGGACGTGTACCTGCGCCATCTCGCCCCCGAGGGTGTCATCGTGTTCCACACCACCAACCGCTACCTGAACCTCCCCCCGGTGGTGAAGCGGATCGCGCAGGAGCGCGGGCTGTTCACGTCGATCGTGCGCGACGACGGCGATGCGCCACTCGGTGCATCGTCGGACTGGGTGCTGGTCTCGCGCAGCAAGGCGGCGCTTGAGCGCGCGCCGATCAAGGAAGGCTCGATCGAAGTCGAAATGGCCGATTCAACGCCGCTGTGGACCGATGACTTCAACAACCTGCTGCGGGTGCTGAAGAAGGACGATTGATCGCCGGCGGCGGCACGGCGATTTATAAAGTCACTTTATCGAAATCGCCTGCTTTCAGGCGCCGATGCTCGACTTTTTCGATTGAAAGTCGAAGATTTCTGACAGCTCAGGCGATGCTTTTCTTCAGCCGGTAAACCGCGAGGCTGCCGCGCAGATTGGGCAGCAGGCTCACCGGCTGCCCCTCGTGCAGCACCACGCGTTCCAGCACCTGGATGCCGTGGCCTTCGCAGAAGGCGTCGAAATCCGCCACCGTCAGGTGGTGCACGTTGGGCGTGTCGTACCACTGGTAGGGAATCACCTTGGACACCGGCATGCGGCCGCCGAGCACCTGCAGACGCTGCTGCCAGTGGCCGAAGTTCGGGAAGGTGACGATCGCCTCGCGCCCGACGCGCAGCATCTCGGCGAGGATCGCCTCGGTGTTGCGCGTGGCCTGCAGGGTCTGCGACAGGATCACGCAATCGAACGACGCCGATTCGAATCCGGCGAGGCCTCGTTCGAAGTCGCTCTGGATCACCGACACGCCGTTCTTCACGCAGGCGAGCACGCGCGCGTCGTCGATTTCGATGCCGTAGCCGCGGACCCGGCGCGCTTCCTTGAGATAGGCAAGCAGGCTGCCGTCGCCGCAGCCGAGGTCAAGCACCGCCGAATCCGGCTTCACCCACCCGGCGATGGTGGTGAAGTCTTCGCGCTCGGACAGCAGCAGGCGTTGTTGTTCCTGGGCGGTCATAGGGAGGCGTACAGGTCGTCGTACCACGCGCGCACCAGCGCGAGGTAGCGGGAATCGTCGAGCAGGAAGGCGTCGTGGCCGTGCGGCGCGTCGATCTCCGCGTAGGTCACCGGCAGCCGGTTGTCCACCAGAGCCTTGACGATCTCGCGCGAGCGCGAGGGCGAGAAGCGCCAGTCGGATGTAAACGACGCGACGAGGAAGCGTGACTTCACCTTCGACATGGCCTTCGACAGGTCGCCACCCGCGGCCTCGGCGGGATCGAAGTAATCCAGCGCGCGGGTGATCAGCAGGTAGGTGTTCGCATCGAAATACTCGGCGAACTTGTCGCCCTGGTAGCGCAGGTAGGACTCGACCTCGAAATCCACGTCGAAGTGATAGCCTATTTTTCCGTTGCGCAGTGCGCGGCCGAACTTTTCCATCATCGCATCGTCCGAGAGATACGTGATGTGGCCGATCATCCGCGCAAGGCGCAATCCGCGTTTGGGCTTGACGCCGTACCCGTAGAAATCGCCGCCGTGGAAATCCGGGTCGGTGGTGATCGCTCGACGTGCGACTTCATTGAAGGCGATGTTCTGCGCCGAGAGCTTGGGCGCGGCGGCCACCGCCATCACCGCGCCGACGCGATCCGGATAGGCGATCGACCATTGCAACGCCTGCATCGCGCCGAGGCTGCCTCCCATCACCGCGGCGAAGCGCTCAATGCCAAGCCGGGTCGCGAGCCGTGCCTGCGCCTTGACCCAGTCCTCCACCGTGACCACCGGAAATGACGAACCGTAGGCGAGGCCGGTCTTCGTGTTGATCGAGGCCGGCCCGGTCGAGCCGAAGCAGCCGCCGACGTTGTTCACGCCGATGACGAAATAGCGGTCGGTATCGAGCGGCTTGCCCGGTCCCACCATGTTGTCCCACCAGCCGATATTGTCCGGGTCGTCGGCGTAGTAGCCGGCCACGTGATGCGAGGCATTGAGCGCATGGCAGACCAGCACCGCGTTGGAACGCGCGGCGTTCAGCGTGCCGTAGGTCTCGTACATCAGGTCGTACGCATCCAGCACCGTGCCGCTCCGGAATGCGAGCGGCGTGTCGAAGTGCATGGTCTGCGGCCGGACGGCGCCGGCGCTTTGTTCTTCGTTTGCCATCGAGGCGGAAATAAAAAAACCCGTTCGGCCTGCGCGGCTCAAGCGGGTTTCAAGGCAGATGATGCACGCCTCGCTTTAGCCGGATTTCGGCCCCACCTCCAAAAGGGAACTGGTGGGAGCCCGCGCCCGCAAGCTGAAGGTCTCAAATCGGCGCGAGAGCCGTGAAAGTTACTTGATTATCGATGCGGGGTCAAACCGCCGTCTCAAGGATTTCCCTTTAACCGCCAAGGCGCCAAGGATTCCAAGGACGCCAAGAAAAACTGAGGTGCCCAACAAACAAAGCCCGCTCGATGCGGGCTTTGCCGGGGCGGGAGGGGTAACGGGGAGGGAGGGCTCTTCCTCCCTCCCTGTTCCGATGCCTTCCGCATTGGATTTTTTCGGGTCGCGAACTGAAATCCAGCACAGCCCGTCTCTAGGAGTTAAGTTTTTCCAGCAACGCCTGGCGCTTGTCCGGGTCGTCGGTGCGAAGGATTTTCTTCGCGATCGCCTCGACGTCGGGAATGTTCGTGCGCAGGACCTGCTGCTTGATCGGCAGCAGTTGCGCGGGGTGCATCGAGAATTCGCGAAGGCCGAAGCCGAGCAGCAGGCGCGTGGCCGCGAGATCGCCCGCCATCTCGCCGCACACCGCCACCGGAATGCCGGCGCGGGTCGCGGTGCGGATGGTGTGCGAGATGAGCTGCAGCACCGCCGGATGCAGCGGGTCGTAGAGATGCGATACGGTGTCGTCGGTGCGGTCGATCGCGAGCGTGTACTGGATCAGGTCATTGGTGCCGATCGAAAGAAAATCCAGGTGCTTGACGAAGTAGCCGAGCGCGAGCGCCGCGCCTGGGACCTCGACCATGCCGCCGACCGCGATGCCCCGGTCAAAGGGGATGTTCTGTCGCTCGAGCGACGCCTTGGCCTGCGCGATCGCCGCGAGCGCGTTGTTGATCTCGTGACTGTGGGCAAGCATCGGTATCAGCAGGCGGATTTTTCCGAATGCCGAGGCGCGCAGGATGGCGCGCAGCTGCGTCTGGAACATCTGCGGTTCGGCGAGGCAGAACCGGATCGCGCGCAGCCCGAGTGCGGGATTGGGGCCGGCGTTCTCTGCGCCGTTGACCGTCTTGTCCGCGCCCAGATCGAGGGTGCGTATCGTGACCGGCAGCCCCTTCATCGTGTCGACCACCTGGCGATAGGACTCGAACTGCTCGTCCTCGCCCGGAAGATCGTTGCGGTTTAGAAACAGGAATTCGCTTCGGAACAGGCCCACGCCCGCGGCGCCGGCTTCACGTGCTTCTTCCACGTCCTGCGGCAGCTCGATGTTCGCGTGCAGCTCCACGTGCACGCCATCGAGCGTGGCCGAGGGCGTGGTGCGCAGGCGGCGCAGCTTTTTCTTCTCGATTTCGATCTGGCTCTGGCGCAGCTGGTATTCGGCCAGCACCTGCGTGCCGGGATTGACGATCAGCACGCCCTCGCGCCCGTCGACGATCAGCAGCTCGCCCTCGCGGATCAGGCTGCGCGCATGGTGCAGGCCGACGATTGCGGGTATGTCGAGGCTTCGCGCAACGATCGCAGTATGCGAGGTGACGCCGCCGTGATCGGTGACGAATCCGGCGAACTCGTGTTCCTTGAACAGGATCATGTCGGCGGGAGAAAAGTCGTGCGCCACCACGATGACGTTCTCCTCGTGCGAAGGCGCATCCGGCACGTGCCCGGTGCCGAGCATTGCCTTGAGCACCCGTTCGACCACCTGCACGATGTCGTGCTTGCGCTCGCGCAGGTAGGCGTCCTCGATCGCGTCGAACTGCGCGGTGAGCATGTCCAGTTGCTGCACCAGTGCCCATTCCGCGTTGGCCTGGCGCTCTCGAATCAGCGTCTTGGGCACCTGCGACAGGTTCGTGTCGTCGAGGATCATCAGATGCACGTCGAGGAACGCGGTCATCTCGGCCGGCGCGCTCGCCGGCACGCTCGCGCGCAGGCCCATCAGCTCGCCGCGCACCTGTTCGATGCCGTGTTCGAAGCGCGAAATTTCCGCGTCGATCTCCTCGACGGGCACTTCGTAATGTGCGACCTCGAGCTGCGCGGCGGATACGAGATGGGCGTAGCCGATAGCCACGCCGCCCGAGACACCCAGGCCGTGCAGGGTGAAGCTCGCCTCCTGGTTGGGCAGGGGCGAGGAGCGCGGTGCCGGACCCGGGTGTTTCGGATCCGCCACGCTCATTCCCCTTCGCCGAATCGGTCGGCGATCAGCGAGAGCACCGCGGCCAGCGCCGCGTCGGCGTCCTCGCCATCCGATTCAACAAGCACGCGGCTGCCTTTTCCCGCGGCGAGCATCATCACGCCCATGATGCTCTTGGCGTTGACGCGACGACCGTTGCGGGTGAGCCATACGTCGGATTTGAATCCGTTGGCACACTGGGTGAGCTTGGCCGAGGCGCGCGCGTGGAGCCCCAGCTTGTTGACGATTTCAGCTTCCGTTTGCGGCACGCGCGATCTCCGGGTGTATTTGCACCACGCCTTCGGCACCGGCGCTGATGGCCTTGGACACGTCGATGGCAAGGGTTTCGTTGCGATAGGTGAGGGCGCGCACCAGCATCGGCAGGCTCACGCCGGCGATGATTTCGACATGGCCGGGCACTGACAGCCTAGAGGCGATGTTCGAGGGCGTGGCGCCCACGATGTCGGTGAACACGATGACGCCGCCGCCGGAGTCGAGTGAACGCACCAGCGACTGCGCCTGGCGGAACACCGCTTCCGGATCGTCGCGCACGGTCACGCCGAGTTCGAGCAGGTCGGGCAGGCGCTTTCCGAGAACATGGCTTGCGCTCTGGATGAGCGCGGCGCCGAATCCGCCGTGAGAGATGATGAGCATACCGATCATGGTGCGGTTCTACTCGGGTTGCGAAAAGGGGATCATCGTCGTTCCGAACCGTGAAGGTTCAGCGCGTACAGGCCGCTTCGAGCGCATCGATGAACATGCCAGGCACGCTGAATCCGGTCTGCTGGGTGATTTCCTGGAAACAGGTCGGACTGGTGACGTTCACCTCGGTGAGGTAGTTGCCGATGACATCCAGCCCCACGAGCAGCAGCCCGCGGCCGATGAGTTCCGGTCCGAGCGCCTCCGCGATCTCGCGGTCGCGCGCGGTGAGCGGCCGGGCGACGCCGGTGCCGCCCGCGGCAAGGTTGCCGCGCGATTCGCCGGCCTTCGGAATGCGCGCGAGGCAGAACGGCACCGGCTTGCCGCCGATCAGCAACACGCGCTTGTCGCCGTCACGTATCTCGGGAATGTAGCGCTGGGCCATGATGGTGCGCGTGCCCAGCTGCGTGAGCGTCTCCACGATCACATTGCGGTTCGGGTCGGAGTCGGTGACACGGAAGATCGATGCGCCGCCCATGCCATCCAGTGGTTTCAGGATCACATCGCCGTGGGCATTGATGAAATCGTGTATCTGGCCGCCGAGGCGCGACACCATGGTGGGTGCGGTGAAGCGGCCGAACTGCGCGATTGCGATCTTCTCGCTGTGATCGCGTATCGCACGCGGGTCGTTGAAGATGCGCGCGCCACCCGCCTTGGCGATCTCCAGCAGCCAGGTGCTGGTCACGTACTCCATGTCGAAGGGCGGGTCCTTGCGCATCACCACGCCGTCGAAATCCGCAAGCGGCGTCTCCACCGGCGGCTGCGCGTGGTACCACGGGTCCTTTTCGCCGGTGAGCGTGATGCGAATGTTCTCGCCGACCACGATGCCGTTCTTCCAGATCACGCCTTCCTGCATCAGCACGTACAGCTCGTGACCGCGGCGCGCTGCCTCGACCATCATCGCGTAGGTCGAGTCCTTCTTGATGTTGAAGGAGGCCAGCGGATCGGTGATGAAGGCGAATTTCATCGTGCCGCGCTCATTCCTCCGCCGGGGCGGTGCGCTCGAGCTCGAGCGATGCCGCCAGCAGCGCGAGGCGCGCCACCACGCCGTAGGCGTAGAAACGGTTCGGCTGGGCTTCCGGCGTTGCGTTGTGGTCGGGCGTATTGCAGCCTTCCTCGAAGGCAAGCGGAACGAAGTGCATGCCCGGCGCGTTGAGCACGCCATCCGAGCCTTTGGCGCTGTGCACGCGGTAGAAACCGCCGATGACGAAGCGGTCCACCATGTACACCACCGGCTCGGCCGAACCTTCGCCGACCACCTCCTGGGTGTGCACGCCCTCCTGCATGATGACCTCGCTCACCTCGAGGCCTTCCTTGCCCACCGCCATCTTGTTGCGTTGCTTGCGGTTGAGCCCGCGGACATCGTCCGGGCTGCGCGCGGTCATCACGCCCATGCCGTAGGTGCCGGCATCCGCCTTCACCACCACATAGGGGTCGTCCTTGATGCCGTATTCGAGGTATTTGGTGCGGATCTGCGAAAGCAGCGCCTCGACGTTCGATGCGAGACACTCCTCGCCCGCGCGCTCCTGGAAATTCACCTCGCCGCAAACCGCGAAGTACGGATTGACCAGCCACGGGTCGATCGAGAGCAGCCCGGCAAATTCCTTCGCCACATCGTCGTAGGCGGCGAAGTGGTTCGACTTGCGACGCACCGCCCAGCCGGCATGCAGCGGGGGAAGCAGGTACTGCTCGTGCAGGTTCTTCAGGATGTCCGGCAGGCCCGAAGACAGGTCGTTGTTGAGCAGGATCGTGCAGGGGTCGAAACCGGCCAGGCCGAGCCGTCCTGCGGTGCGTACCAGAGGCTCGACCAGCATCGCCGGGTTGTCGGGCACCTCCACCGCGGTCGGTTCGGTGATCGCCGGATTGAGGCTGCCGATGCGCACGTTCAATCCGGCCTGGCGCAGGATGGTCGCAAGCCGCGCGACGTTCTGAAGGTAGAAGGTGTTGCGGGTGTGGTTCTCGGGGATCAGCAGCAGGTTCTTCGCGTCCGGACAGATCTTCTCGATCGCGGACATCACTGCCTGGACCGCCAGCGGCACAAAGGCCGGGTTCAGGTTGTTGAAGCCGCCGGGGTACAGGTTGGTGTCGACCGGGGCGAGCTTGAAGCCGCTGTTTCTAAGGTCCACCGAGGCGTAGAACGGCGGCGTGTGTTCCTGCCACTTGCCGCGGAACCAGTGTTCGATCGAGGTGCTGGATTCGAGAATGCGCTTTTCGAGTTCCAGCAGGGGGCCGGAAAGCGCCGTGGTCAGATGCGGGATCATTGGCGAGATCCTTCCGTGAGTATGCCTAGGGATGGTCTGAACAAGGGGGCGGCGCCCCCTTGTAAATCCCCCCTATCAGGCGGAAGCTCGTCGAATATTGTCCGCATTCGGGTATTTGTTCAGAGCTTCCCTGGGGGAATTGCAGTGCTGCGCCCGGTGCCTGGCCGGGCCCGAGATTCTAGCCGAAGGTCGCGCAAGCGTCAGTCGGCGCTTGCGACACAGACAAAAACGGGGCTTGCGCCCCGTTCATGATGTACGGTGGACGATTTCCGCCTACTTCGCGGCTTTGGGTGCCGCCGGTTCCTTCAGGCTGCCGCCGGACTGGTTCGCCATGGTCACGATTGCACGTGCAAGCTCGAAATCGGTGATGTCGGCCACGCCGCCCTTGGCGGGCATCGCGCCCTTGCCCTTGATGGACGATGCGAGCAGGTCGTTCAGTCCGCGGCCGATCAGCTTGCCCCAGGCAACGTTGTCGCCGATCTTGGGCGCGTTCGCGGCGCCGGTGGTGTGGCAGGCTGCGCAGGCGGCTTTTACGATCTGGTCGCCGGTGCGCGGCCCCGAGGCTGCGCCGCCCCCTTCACTGATCGCTACGTCCGCGACCGGCTTGATGCGCTGGGCGATTGCTTCCTGCGCCGCGGGAGAGTCCGTGTCGCCGGCCTGCGTTCCGCCGAGCACCAGCTG
>CAMBSA010000010.1 GCA_945869935.1 Bordetella parapertussis
TTGCTTCATCTCGTTGTTCCGCTTTTGCTTTCAATGGTTCTGATTCGCGTGCTCGTTTATGTGTTGAGGCACGTGTTCTCCCCAAGCGGCGCGCTCGGCCTGTTCGAGCGTGCGATTGCTGCAGCGATTTGGGTTGTTGTTGCCTTGCACATCACCGGTCTTTTGCCCGAGGTGATGCGTTATCTAGAGGAAGTCGGTTTTTACGTTGGGAAGCAGCAGATTTCCGTCTGGCTCCTGATGCAGGGAGTCTTCTGGATCGCAGTCACGATGCTGGGGGCGCTTTGGGCGGCTGGGACCATCGAGGCTCGACTGATGCGGGCGGAAGTGCTCCACTCAAGCCTGAAGGTGGCGCTGTCCCGGTTGAGCCGGTCGGTCCTGATCCTGATGGCGTTTCTTGTCGTGTTGCCTCTGCTTGGTATCGACTTGACGGTGCTTTCCGTTTTTGGCGGTGCCCTTGGCGTGGGATTGGGTTTCGGGCTCCAAAAAATCGCGAGCAACTATGTGAGCGGTTTCATCATTCTGCTTGACCGGTCGGTGCAGCTCGGAGACATGATCACCGCGGATACGTTCTCGGGAGTGGTAAAGGAGATCACCACCCGGTACAGTGTTGTTCGCGCGCTTGATGGCCGGGAGGCCCTGATCCCGAACGAAACTTTGATCGCGCAGACGGTACTGAATCACACCCACACTGATTCCAAGGTGCGGGTGGCAACCGAGGTTCAGGTCGGGTATGACACGGACCTTGACAAGGTGACGGCCATGTTGATGTCGATTGCAGGCGCACACCCACGGGTCCTTGCCGATCCGGCTCCGGTGGTTTTGCTGACGAAATTCGCCGAAAGCGGGCTTGATCTGGAACTCGGTATCTGGATCGAAGATCCGGAAAACGGACAAGGGAGCGTCAAGTCGGATCTCAACCGCGAAATTCTTCGGATATTCCGCAGCGAAGGAATTGAAATTCCGTATCCTCACAGGGTGGTCAGGATGGCAGATCCGAACGGGTCTTAGTGGCAAGCAGGTAATTGAAATAGATGGATTTTCAGTGCCTTTAGGAATCTCCTTGCAGGTCCGTGGGATTCCCGTAAAATCTGCCCCCTATAACGGGCTCCAGGCGTTCTGTCCGGGGCACAAATTGAGGAAGTCTGACTGATGGTTTTTTCCGGGATTCTGGATCTCCCCGTGTGGGGGCTTGTCGTCGTTGCGCTCACATTTACCCACATCACGATTGTCGCAGTCACTATCTTCCTTCACCGTTGCCAGGCACACCGGGCCCTTGATCTGCACCCGGTTGTTGGCCATTTTTTCCGTTTCTGGCTCTGGGCTACGACAGGGATGGTCACCATGGAGTGGGCGGCCATTCACCGCAAGCACCATGCTCGTTGTGAGACGGCAGAAGATCCCCATAGTCCGCAGGTACTCGGTATCAAGAAGGTTTTCTGGGGCGGTGCATGGCTCTATAACCGCGAGACCTATAATCGCGACACGATGGAGCGATACGGTCATGGGACCTGTGACGACTGGGTCGAGCGCAATGTGTATGCGCGCCATACCGTGCTCGGGCTTGTGTTGATGGGAGCGGTGGACGTCGCACTTTTCGGCATTGTCCCGGGTGGTCTGATCATGTTGACCCAGTTGCTCTGGATTCCGCTCTGGGCGGCTGGGGTGATCAACGGAATCGGGCATTACTGGGGATATCGCAACTGGGACGCCGGTGACGCGAGCCGGAACATCTTGCCGTGGGGCATTCTTATCGGTGGTGAGGAACTTCATAACAACCACCACGCGTACGCGTCGTCTGCAAAGCTCTCCAGCAAATGGTACGAGTTCGACATTGGCTGGATGTACATCAGGATTCTCGAGACGCTTGGCTTGGCCGAGGTGAAAAAGGTTGCGCCGACGCCTCGGTTTTCGGAAATGAAATCAACGGTCGATCTGGAGACCCTTCAGGCGGTGATTACCTATCGTTACGATGTGCTCGCGAAATACGCGAAATCACTTAAGGCGACGTACGCGGAGGAGGTTGGAAAATTGCGCCACTTCTCTCCGCAAGACGCACGTCTGCTTCAGAGTCTGCGTCGATGGTTGCACCTCGATGCTGCCCAGATTCCAGAAATCGAGCGCATGCGCCTTGCGGAAGTGCTGGCGAAAAGCAAGCGGCTCAAGACGGTATATTCGATGCGTCAGGAGTTGACCATGCTTTGGGCACGTTCCACGGCATCCAAGGAGCAGTTGCTCAAGCAATTGCAGGACTGGATTCACAGGGCGGAGCAGAGTGGTATTGCGCCGCTGGTCGAGTTTTCCCAACGGCTGAGATCTTATTCATTGGTTTGACTACATGCTCCGTTTTTAGCCAAATAAAAAACCCGCCATCCGGCGGGTTTTTTATTGCAGTCTTGCAGACTGCGAACGATTTGCAAGCTTCGTTACTTGATCTTCGTTTCCTTGTAGATCACGTGCTTGCGCGCCTTGGGATCGTACTTCTTGATCTCCATCTTGTCGGGCGTAGTCCGCTTGTTCTTGGTGGTCGTATAGAAATGGCCGGTGCCGGCGGTGGATTCGAGCTTGATCTTGTCACGCATGCTTATAACTCCTCGATGTTAGGTATCAGAGAGGGCCGCGCTCGCGCATTTCGGCGAGGACGACTTCAATGCCCTTCTTGTCGATGATGCGAAGTCCGGCATTGGAAACACGCAGCGATACCCAGCGCTTCTCGTTTTCGAGCCAGAAGCGACGGTATTGAAGGTTGGGCAAGAAGCGTCTCTTTGTCTTGTTGTTGGCATGAGAGACATGATTGCCGACTTGCGGCTTCTTTCCGGTAACTTGGCAAACGCGAGCCATGACGCACTCCACTAAGCAAAGCCGGGAATTATAGTGGGTAATGCTTGATAATTCAAGGTAGATCGCTGGACGGACATGTAGGGGATGGTTCGGCGAAATGATCTGGGGCTTTACGAGGTCCTCGTATTTTTCATGTAAGAACAATGACTTAAAGAATCCCTCGCTCGGCAAATGAAAGCGACCTTGCACCTGCCACGATGAAATGGTCGAGCACCTGAATGTCGACCAGGGCAAGCGCCGACTTCAACGTGCGGGTAAGCATTTCGTCGGCATGGCTGGGTTCGGCTACGCCTGACGGATGGTTGTGCGCAAGGATGACGGCGGCTGCATTCGCACGCAGTGCGGCCTTGACGACTTCACGGGGATATACGCTCGTCTGCGTCAAAGTTCCTGCGAAAAGTTCTTCAGCGTGCAGGACGCGATGCTGTGCGTCGAGCCAGAGCGCAAGGAAAACCTCGCGGTCACGCGAGCCGATCGTAAGTTTCAGGTAGTCCCGGACCGCTGCGGGCGAGCCGAGGGCGCTACGCTCGCTGCTTTCCTCGCGCAGGACCCTGCGCGCAAGTTCGATTGCGGCGATGAGTGGGGCGAGCTTTGCAGGGCCGACGCCGGGTATCGCGAGCAGCTTCTTCTGGTCTGAGGAGAGCAGCACGCGAAGGGAGCCGAAGTTGGACATCAGGTCGCGCCCGATATCGACTGCGCTGCGTCCCCTGACGCCGGTTCTGAGGAAAATCGCGAGAAGTTCTGCATCGGAGAGTCCCTGTGGTCCCATTGCGAGCATCCGCTCGCGAGGACGGTCCTGGCTTGGCCATTCGGTAATCCTCATCCCAGCCTCCGTCGCTTACAATGTGTTCTTAACTGAACGCGCAAGGATGGCCCAAGGATGACCGGGACTTCGAACGTTCGATCCCAAAGACGGGTGCTGCTTGGGCTGACCGGCGGCGTCGCTGCCTATAAGGCGGCAGATCTCGCGAGACGCTTTGTAAAGGGCGGAGCGGACGTTCGCGTCGTCATGACGCGGGCAGCGTGCGGATTTATCACTCCCGCAACGATGCAGGCACTGACCGGTCAGCCGGTGTTCACGGACATGTGGGATACCCGGGTTGCAGACGGGATGGCGCATATTGAATTATCTCGTGACCGGGATCTCATCCTCATTGCCCCGGCCAGCGCGGACTTTCTTGCGAAGCTGGCGTTGGGGCTCGCCGACGACCTGCTGTCGACGCTGTGCCTCGCACGGCGTTGCCCGCTGGCGGTTGCTCCCGCAATGAACGTCGAGATGTGGAATCAGGCAGCCACGCAGCGAAATATCGCGCAATTGCGCGCGGACCGGATTTCGATATTTGGCCCGGGTGCCGGAGAGCAGGCGTGCGGCGAGGTGGGTCTTGGGCGGATGCTGGAACCTGCGGAGATTCACGACGCCGTAGCTGCGATGCTCACGCCCGGAACGCTGTCGGGAAAGCGGGTACTGATTACCGCGGGGCCGACCTATGAACCGATCGATACGGTACGCGGGATCACGAATCAGAGTTCAGGGCGCATGGGGTATGCGGTTGCGCAGGCTGCAGTCGACGCGGGCGCGTCGGTGACCCTGGTCACCGGGCGTACTTCATTGCCGACGCCCGCGGGTGTTGTGCGTGTTGACGTTGTCACCGCGCGCGAAATGCATACGGCGGTAATGGCTCGAACCAACGAATGCGACATTTTCATTGCTGTTGCCGCGGTTGCGGACTATCACGTCGTGGACGCGAGAAACCACAAGATCAAACGCGGTGACGGTGGCATGACCGTCGAACTTGCGCCGAACCCCGACATTCTTGCAGACGTGGCGTCTCTGGAACGACCGCCGTTTTGTGTGGGATTCGCAGCGGAGACAGAGAACATGCGCGCCTATGCACAGGAAAAACGGCGAAAAAAGCGCGTGCCCCTGATTGCAGCCAATCTCGCGCAGGAGGCATTCGGGCGGGAAGACAATGCGTTGACCTTGTTCTATGACGCAGGTGAGCACGAGATCGCAAGAGCGCCGAAAATTGTCGTTGCACGCAGTCTCGTGGAACATATCGCCTCAATGCTGGGTCTTCGTTGACCTGCTCTGAACGTAACCTGCGTTACTCGAACCCACACTGTGACCAGGCGCCGGCAAATGCACCGGCTTAACAAGTGCAATCGATCGACATAAAAATTATCGATCCACGCTTGCGTCAGCACCTGCCGCGGTATGCGACCGATGGTGCCGCCGGCCTTGATCTGCGGGCATGCATTGATTCACCTTTGGACGTCGCGCCGGGGACGTCACATCTGGTCAAATCAGGAATCGCGATCCACCTGGTGGATCGCGGATTTGCGGCTCTGGTGCTCCCGAGGTCCGGCCTGGGGCCAAGCACGGCATCGTGCTCGGCAACCTGGTGGGACTGATCGATTCCGACTATCAGGGCGAAATTGTCATTTCCGTCTGGAATCGGGGGTACGCGCATTTCGTGATTGAACCTCTGGACCGTATCGCCCAACTGGTCATCGTCCCAGTGGCTCAAGTCAGGCTGAACATTGTCGAGGAATTCCCTGCAAGCTTGCGTGGAGACGCGGGGTTCGGAAGTACCGGCAAGTCATAGGGCGGGCGTGTCAGACGCCCGCCGCTAGCGGATGCGGTTCTATAGAATTGCTACGCAAGCATGTCGGACCAGATGTTCTGGGCCCAGGCCCATCCGTAGGAGCCTTCCAGTTCGCTACGTTGCGACGACACGCCGCCTGCGCCGCTGACCGGAACAAGCAGCTTTTGTACAGCGTCGTAGCGATGCACCGATGAAACGTGTATCACTTCCTTGTCGCTGACGAAGCTGTAGCAGGTATTTGCGAGGACGGGGCTTGTGCCCGGTTCGCGGTAGTTCATCAACTCCACGATCGCGGCGGCGGCGAGTTTCCCGTGCTGGTTCGCCATGTGTCCGGACTTTGGCATTGCCGGAGCTGAAAGGGTGGAGTCGCCCAGGATGTGGACCCCTGGCATTTTTAGCGATTCCATCGTCAGCCAGTCGACTCCACACCAACGGTTGTTAGCAGTTATCAGTGGTTGGGCGAGGTCGCCTGCCCGCATCGGCGGGAGTACGTTGAGCACGTCCCCCTTGATGCTTTCAAAGTCAGTCTTGACCGACATTTCCTTAAGGTCAATGTCCTTGGCCTCAGCATTGCCTCGATATTCGATGATGCCCGGATAAAGATCCCGCCATGCGGCCTTGAACAAGGGGCCCTTCGAGGTTACATCTTCATTCGCGTCGAGGATCAGTACTTTCGATCTTGGCTTGGCGGTCTTGAAATAGTGCGCAACCTGTGAGGCGCGTTCGTAAGGTCCAGGAGGACACCGGTATGGGGCGCGCGGAATTGCGAGGACATACACGCCGCCATCGCGCATCGATTCCAGCTGCTTTCTCAGTGCCAGCGTGTCCGGGCCCGCTTTCCAAGCATGCAGCACCTGCTTTTGTGCTTCCGGGCTTTTCAATCCCGGGATGGATTCGTAGATCATGTCCACGCCCGGGGACAGGATAAGCCGGTCGTATGGGAGGTCTTCGATGCGTCGCAGAGAGACGCGTTTGCGATCGAAGTTGATGCTGGTGACTTCGTCGCGGATGACCTGTACGCCATAGTCACGCAGCCTCGAATAGCTTCGAGTGATGTCGGACATATGACGCGACCCGCCCAACACCAGATTTGACATGGGGCAGGAGACGAATTCGGGATTGCGTTCGATCATGAGCACTTCGATCGCGCCACCCGACCACATTCTGAGATACTTCGCAGCAGTCGCGCCGCCGTATCCGCCGCCTACGATCAGGACCCGGCCGATCGGTTTCTTGATATCGCTCGTGCTTGCGCAACCCGCGAAAATGGGAAGTGACGTGGATGCAGTCGCGGCAAACTTTAGAAACCCGCGTCGAGTGGTCATCTTTTGATCCTCAATTCGATTTCTGAGTAGCGAAGTAGGCGGCAACCGCATCAATCTGTTCGTCCGTGTAGCCCTTCGACAGTTGATGCATTATGGTCGCGGGGCGCTTTCCTTCCCGGAACTCGCGCATCTGCCTGGATATGAATTCCGCAGATTGTCCGGCAAGCGCGGGCATTCCACCGACACTTTTCCCGTTCGTTCCATGGCAGTTGGCACAATTCGCCGCAATGTTGCGGCCGGCGTTGCGGTCGATCGTTTGAGCGTGTGCGAGGAGCGATACAGACGACAACGCGAGCGCCGCTGCGTACTTGTTGAGCATGACGAGTCCTCGATTAGTAAATCCGTTAGGGCGGGACAATTGAGTGTTATTGCAGGTACGCCAGCTGTCAAGCTCTGACACGGTGGCAGGAAATACATCCACTCCAAACGAAAGGCCGCCTTCTGGCGGCCTTTCGTCTCGCAGTGGACCCCGCCTATCAGGTCTGGGGAGCAACTTCAGGTTGCTTCTTTTCCACGAACTGCAGTAGGACTTTCCCGGATTCATCAATGTCAATTGTGACTCGACCGCCATCGGCGAGTTTGCCGAACAGCAATTCGTCAGCCAAAGCGCGCCTGATCGTATCCTGAATGAGCCGGGACATCGGTCGCGCACCCATAAGAGGGTCAAATCCGTTCTTCGCAAGCCATTCCCTTAGCTTGTCTGTAAAAAGAGCCTCGACTTTCTTCGCTTCGAGTTGAGCCTCCAGTTGCAGGAGGAATTTGTCCACAACTCGGAGGATGATGTCGTTGTCAAGTGCCCGGAAAGATATGGTGGCATCGAGGCGATTCCGGAATTCCGGAGAGAACATCCGCTTGATTGCCTCCATTTCGTCGCCGACTTCCTTCTTGGCGGTAAAACCCATGACCGCCTTGTTCAGTGCTTCCGCGCCCGCATTGGTCGTCATTATTATCGTGACGTTCCGGAAGTCAGCCTTGCGCCCGTTATTGTCGGTCAGAGTGCCGTGATCCATCACCTGCAGAAGGATATTGAAAATGTCCGGGTGAGCCTTCTCGATTTCGTCCAGAAGAAGCACGGAGTAGGGCTTCTTAGTGACGCCCTCTGTCAGGAGGCCACCCTGGTCGAATCCGACGTATCCGGGAGGCGCGCCGATCAGTCGCGATACGGCATGGCGTTCCATGTATTCCGACATATCGAAGCGAATCAATTCCACTCCGAGAATTAGCGCCAACTGTCGCGCGACCTCGGTCTTTCCGACACCGGTGGGGCCAGAGAAAAGGAAACTGCCAATCGGCTTCTGGGGGCTGCCAAGACCCGATCGCGCGGTGCGAATCGCCGACACAAGCGCATCGATCGCCTTTTCCTGGCCAAAAACGACCGCCTTGAGATCCCGATCGAGTGTTTTCAGTGCGGTGCGATCATCCTGTGACACCGACGCAGGAGGGATTCTCGCGATTTTTGCGACGATTTCCTCGATTTCGAGTTTTCCGATGACCTTCTTTTGCTTGGATTTAGGGAGAATTTTTTGCGCCGCACCGGCTTCGTCGATGACGTCAATCGCTTTGTCTGGAAGATGGCGATCGGTAATATACCGGGCTGACAACTCAGCAGCGGTTTCGAGAGAGGCGAGATTGTATTTGACGCCGTGATGCGCTTCAAAGCGCGACTTCAGGCCCTTGAGGATCTGTACGGTTTCGTCGATCGACGGCTCGGGCACATCGATTTTCTGGAATCGACGGGATAACGCATGGTCCTTCTCGAATACTCCGCGGTACTCGTTATAGGTTGTAGCTCCAATGCACTTTAGCGCCCCCGAAGATAGTGCTGGCTTGAGCAAGTTGGACGCATCAAGGGTGCCTCCCGATGCTGCACCTGCGCCAATCAGAGTATGGATTTCATCTATGAAAAGAATCGTATTGGGGTTGTCGACAATCTGTTTTAGCACAGCCTTCAGACGCTGTTCGAAGTCACCACGGTATTTTGTGCCTGCCAGCAGGGCGCCCATGTCGAGTGAATGGACTTGGCAACGAGCCAGAATTTCGGGTACCTGACCCTCGACAATGCGCCGTGCCAGACCTTCTGCGATTGCTGTCTTGCCGACGCCAGCTTCGCCCACCAGCAACGGGTTGTTTTTTCTTCTTCGGCAGAGCGTTTGAATTACGCGTTCGAGTTCGCGATCGCGCCCGATCAGCGGGTCTATCTTGCCAACCAGCGCGAGCGCATTCAGGTTTGACGTGTACGTTTCGAGCGCTCCACCGGACTGCTGCTCTTCTGTTGTCTGTTCTTCCTGTTCCGCCGGCTTTTGCTCTTTTGTTGCCGGAGCCTTGGTAATACCATGCGAAATGAAATTTACAACATCGAGACGGGTTACCCCTTGTTGGTGGAGGAAATAGACAGCGTGCGAATCCTTTTCGCCGAAGATCGCGACGAGTACGTTGGCGCCTGTAACTTCCTTTTTCCCGGAGGACTGGACGTGAAGGATTGCTCGCTGAATAACACGCTGAAATCCCAGCGTCGGCTGGGTGTCAATTTCCTCGGTACCGGCTACGGTAGGAGTATGCGCGTTGATAAAGTCTGCAAGTGCCTTCCTTAACTCGTCGATGCTTGCTGCGCAGGCGCGCAGCACTTCTGCCGCGGTCGGGTTGTCCAGTAGGGCGAGAAGCAGATGCTCCACAGTAATGAACTCATGCCGCTTCTGGCGGGCCTCTACAAATGCCATGTGCAGACTGACTTCGAGTTCTTGCGCGATCATCTAAGTTTCCTCCATCACGCACTGCAAAGGGTGCTGGTGCTTTCGGGCATACGCAGCCACCTGCTCAACCTTGGTGGTCGCTATATCTTTAGGGTAGACACCGCAGACCCCCATGCCTTCTCTATGCACTTTGAGCATGACTTGCGTCGCCTTCTCCCGATTCAGTGAGAAGAACTTCTGCAGAACCAGAACGACGAACTCCATCGGAGTGTAGTCGTCATTCAGTATGATGACTTTGTATAGCGGTGGTGGCTTGAGTTTGCTCTTCTTTGCCTCAAGAACTGTACCGTCCCTAGCCCGTGTCGCCATACGTATCGCAAGTTAAGTCAGAAGATAGCGTGCGTCAAACGCCTTAGTGCAAGCCCTGTACGAGAGGTAATCGCGACAGATCATGCAGGGTCCATGCAATCTGTCACCAGAACACTCACCCACCCTACCTTCGTTTGAATTGCCGGATCGCATATTGTCATTATTTTTACACGATTCGAGCTGTCTCCTGTTGGGGGAACTTTTTAATTGTTCGGGAGACTTGCGGATGGCCGGATTTCCTCGCTTTTGAGGCGTCTTGAGGACTATTTTCAAAACGCGTAAAAAAGCGGCGTGTCTGTTTCTTCGTGTGCTTTCGTGGACGCGGGTCAGAGTGTTCCTGACGAACCAGGCTTGGTCCGGCTACGTACGGAGGTCAGCGAGTGAGGAAGGATCTATGCCAAACGGTACCGTGAAATGGTTCAACGATGCTAAGGGGTTTGGCTTTATCACGCCGGACGATGGGAGCGAGGACTTGTTCGCTCATTTCTCAGCGATACAGATGAGCGGCTTCAAGGCTCTCAAGGAGGGGCAGAAAGTCAGGTTCGAGGTCACTCAGGGACCCAAGGAAAAACAGGCGTCAAATATCCAGTCCAACAGTTGACGCGCAAGTAACGCGAAAAAAAAACGGGCGCTCTCCGCGCCCGTCTATTTGGTCAATCGATTACCGATATTTCCCGGTCAGTTCATTTTGTCCCGAAGGCCGGCGTCTACGGCATCCATGAACGCTTCGGTTGTCAGGTAGGGGTGGTCCGGCCTGATCAGGATCGCAAGATCCTTGGTCATTTCGCCTGCTTCGACCGTATCCACGCACACCTTTTCCAGCGTTTCCGCAAAATTCACCACCTCGGGTGTTCCGTCCATGCGGCCACGGTACTGCAGACCGCGTGTCCAGGCAAAAATGGATGCGATGGGGTTTGTGGAGGTCGGCTTTCCCTGCTGGTGCATGCGGTAGTGCCGCGTGACCGTGCCGTGCGCCGCTTCGGATTCCACGGTCTTGCCGTCCGGTGAGGTGAGGACGGAGGTCATCAGGCCCAAGGATCCGTATCCCTGCGCTACGGTATCCGATTGCACGTCACCGTCGTAGTTCTTGCAGGCCCAGAGGTATCCGCCACTCCATTTCAGGTTCGAGGCGACCATATCGTCAATCAGGCGGTGTTCGTACGTAAGTCCCTTGCCGTCAAAGGCCTTCTTGAACTCGTTCTCAAAAATCTCCTGGAAGAGATTCTTGAAGCGGCCGTCATAGACCTTCAGGATCGTGTTCTTCGTCGACAGGTATACGGGGTAATTTCTTGCGATAGCGTAGTTAAAGCACGCACGAGCAAAGCCCTTAATGGACTCGTCGAGGTTGTACATCGCCATGACGACGCCGCCCCCGGGAGCCTTGAATACCTCCTTTTCGACGGGCGCACTGCCATCGCTGGGGGTGTAGACCAGTTTCAGAGTACCGGGGCCGGGAAACTGGTAGTCGGTGGCGCGGTACTGGTCGCCAAAGCCGTGACGAGCCACCACCACCGGTGTACTCCAGTGAGGGACAAGCCGGGGCACATTTTTGCAGATGATCGGCTCACGAAAAATCGTGCCATCGAGGATATTGCGGATAGTCCCGTTCGGGCTTTTCCACATTTGCTTGAGTTTGAATTCCGTTACTCGAGCTTCATCCGGGGTAATCGTCGCACATTTGATCGCTACGCCGTGTTTCTGGGTTGCCTTGGCAGAGTCGATCGTGATCTGGTCATCGGTGCGATCCCGCGCTTCGATTCCCAGGTCGTAATACTTGAGGTCGACATCGAGGTACGGCAGTATCAGCTTTTCGCGAATACGCTGCCAGATAATGCGCGTCATCTCGTCCCCATCCATCTCGACGATTGGGTTTTTGACCTTGATCTTGCTCACGCAGAAGCTCCTGTGGCGGGTGGTTGTTTGTAAAAGGTGGGGTATGCAAATCGAAGCCCTGGCCCGCACGGCTGCCCAAGGCCACGAATTCGAAGCACCGAGCCCCTCATGTGGTCGTCAGTATACCAAACGACACGAGTTGCTTCCCCGGAGTGTCAACCGGCGGCGGCACTAATGCGTTACCCGCCAATCGCCTCGCCCGGAATATTGGGTCCCGGGGAGGCGATATTGCTGCGTATCGCTGCTTCCTAAAAGGGAATTATATGAAAGCTGTACTTACTGCCGTTGTTGCACTGGCGATTGCCTCCTTGAGTTCGATCTCGCTTGCGCAACAGCCTGCCCCTGCGCAGCCTGCCGCACAACAACCTGCCCCCGCAGCGGAAGCCACGAAAGCGAACGCGCCCAAGGCGGGAAAGGCCAAGGAGAAAAAAGCAAAAGGGGCAAAGAAAGCGAAGCGTCGCGCAAAGGCTAACTGAGAACCGTTCGATACGGTCCAATCGGGTTTGGGTGGCGGATCGTTTGCTTCGGGTCATTTGCCGTCAACCTGGAACCGGATTGCGCGTTATTTGAACTGACCGGATGGAAAT